>CAYMGZ010000529.1:0-2146 GCA_964390095.1 uncultured Lachnospiraceae bacterium
ACCAGGCTTGCGTAAAGTGCATAAGCTTTGGGGCCTAAGGAATAATCGGTGGTTTTTCCATGGACATAAGTGATTGGAAGCACAAAAATTCCCACCGACGATGCCACAACGGGCAGGCTATGCAGTATTTTTATGGTCTTGGTAAATTTCAAATCCGTTTCCAAATAGCTTCTTGTATATATAAAAAGGAGATAGACAAATCCCAATATGGACAGCAGATAAATGATATGGGCAATCAGATTTACCAAATCAGGAACCACTTCCCTTTTATTTACCGTGCAAATCGTAATCAGATCAAACGTGGAATTTACGATCGCCATGACGATCAGCCACTGAAAGATTTTGGTGGATTTAACCGGGATATGCGGTTTCCGATAATAAAATCCCACCATATATAATGTGATTAGAAGACATGCTGCAGATGTCTTAACAAGCACTAACATATCATTAACTCTCTTTCCTGTTTCTTTTGCGCAAATAAAACTTTTATTTTATACATGTTCCCTCCGGGGGATGCACACGGTTCGCCAAGGAGCTTGTCCTCCCTTTGGTCGGACGGCGAACCGGCGCAGGTATAATATCTGCCGATATTATACCATGCCACTGCCCATGTTTCAATATCATTTGTGAGGGTTTGCAGTCATTGGCGGCCGGATGCCGGCCATCAGGCAGATGGCTGGCTCTGCTTTTTCAGATATTGATGCAGGGTAGCGGCGGCAAGGCTTTTCCGGCTCCCATGGTCGGAAACAATATGGATGGAATGCATCGGCATCTCAAAACAGATCGGTATCTTCATCAATTTTTTTTCTTTTAGCAGCGGCATGGCCAGAGTCTCCGGTATAAAGCCAATTCCGAGGTTGTTTTCAATCATGGGGATCATTAGGCCGGAGGTTTCCACTTCCATATCCGGTTCGATGTCTATTCTTTGTTTTGCAAAAAAATCCCTGTACAGTTGATAAGTGGCGGTTTCCCTGCCAAGCCCGATCCAAGGGTATTTTTGGAAATCCTCAAAGGTCAGGGGGGTTTTGCATAAATGTTTGTATTCGGTTCCGCCCACCAGCATTTCCTTGAAATCCAGGACTTTCACGCAGGAAAAATTTGAGGGCAAGTCAAAAGGGGACGTGATCACCGCAAAATCTAATTTGTCGTTGATGAGCTGCCTTAAGATTTCCGGTGTTGTGTTGTTGTGGATTTTAATTTTGATCCCGGGATATTCCAGTCGGAAATCGCGGAGTACATGCAGCAGGAAGAGGTGGAGTGCCGTTGCCGTGGTTCCGATTTCGGCTATGCCGCAGTCCGGGGAATCCTGTCTTGAAATTTCTTCCTGGGCGTTCAGCAGATGCCGGTATGCCAGTTCGACATGGGAATAGAGAAGCTCGCCTTTTTCCGTCAGGCGGATTCCTCTTGCTTCCCGGAGGAACAGTTTGCAATGAAGCTGCGATTCCAGCAATTTTATGATACGTGACACATTCGGCTGGTTACCGCCGAGCGCGGCGGCAGCCTTGGTCATGTTTTTGTATTTAGCAACATAATAAAATATTTTGTAATATTCGAAATTGATATCCATATATTTTTTATATTTCTCCGATATATTATATATATTTTTCATATCTATAAAAAAGTATTATAATACGTTCGCGGACGGATGTAAATAAGTTCGTGGAGTAAATTTAATACAGAAAGGATATGGTATTGTGAACAAGGATTTAACGTCAGGGAAACCGTCAACCGTATTGTGGAGGTTTTGCCTCCCGCTGTTTGGCAGCATTATTTTCCAACAGCTCTACAATATCGCGGACAGTCTGGTGGCAGGGAAATTTATCAGCGAGAACGCGCTGGCGGCGGTGGGGAACAGCTATGAGATCACGCTGATTTTTATTGCATTTGCGTTTGGCTGCAATATGGGCTGCTCGGTTATTGTTTCGCAGTTATTCGGCGCAAAGGAATACGTCAGGCTGAAAACGGCGGTGACAACGGCATGCATTTTTAGTGCCGTCCTTTGCGTGGGTTTGATGGCCGTCGGTATTCTTGGCTGCGCGCCACTGTTACATATCATCCACACGCCAAAGGAAGTATTTTCGGATTCAAAGTTGTATTTGGATATTTATGTATGGGGGCTGCCGTTTGTATTTTTTTACAATATTGC
>CAYMGZ010000530.1:0-2132 GCA_964390095.1 uncultured Lachnospiraceae bacterium
ATACGTTTCCCATTTGATGTCCTATATGCAAAGACGGGGAATGAACGGATCTTAATTGCTGCAAAAGAGCTGCAGTTGGCTGCAAAGGAATTGGCGAAAGCAAAACTATGCATATCAGATATTGCGGAAATGGGATCGGGTGTGGAAACAGAGGGAACAAAAACTGCCGTAAGGCAGGCGGGTAAGGGAGCCATTTTTCTTTTGGTTGCACCAAAAAAGCTGTCTGCACCGGATGCGGAAGGTTTTTTGATCCGTCGGGAAGCAAGCGGGCTTATGGTCTACGGCGGCGGGGAGAGCGGGCTTTTGTATGGTGTTTTTGAGTTGGTCCGCATCATGCAGACGAACCCGCAGCTCTTATCAAGGATCTATTCCGGAAAACAAACCGTGGAAAAGAGGCCGGCCAACCCGCTGCGCATGCTGAACCACTGGGATAACACGGACGGCAGCATCGAGCGCGGCTACGCCGGAAATTCCTTCTTTTTTGTGGACCATGAGCTGGTCATGGACGAGCGCACCAAGGACTACGCGCGGCTTTTGGCTTCGGTCGGCATCAACGGTACCGTCATTAACAACGTCAATGTGCGCGGCGCGGCGACGGGACTGATCACAGAGCGTTATTTACCTAAACTTGCAAAGCTTTCGGAACTTTTTTCACGCTATGGCATCCGGCTTTATTTAAGCCTTAATTTCGCGGCACCGATCGAGCTTGGCGGCCTTGCGACCTGCGACCCGCTTGACCGGAAAGTACAGGATTTCTGGAAGAAAAAGATGAACGAAGTTTATGCTGCGGTTCCAACGCTCGGCGGTTTTTTGGTGAAGGCGGATTCCGAGGGGAGGCCGGGGCCGTTCACTTACGGCAGGAACCATGCGGAAGGTGCCAATATGCTGGCGGATGCCGTTGCACCGCACGGCGGTGTCATCATCTGGCGGTGTTTTGTCTACAATTGTAGTCAGGACTGGCGTGACCGGAAAACGGATCGCGCGCGCGCGGGATACGACCATTTTATGCCGCTTGACGGGCAGTTTGCGGACAATGTGATCTTGCAGATCAAAAACGGACCGATGGATTTTCAGGTGCGCGAACCGGTATCCCCGCTTTTTTCCGGCTTAAAGGCGACCAATATGATGCTTGAGGTACAGGCGGCACAGGAATATACCGGACAGCAAAAACATCTGTGTTACCTGATCCCGATGTGGAAGGAAGTGCTCCAGTTTAAGACTTATGCCGCGGGTGCGTCAGGGGAGGGTGCGGACACGGTGGCGGACATTGTATCCGGACGGCTTTACGGCCAGAAAAATTGCGGCATGGCAGCGGTATCAAACACCGGGGATGATGAAAATTGGACAGGACATGAGATGGCGGCGGCAAATCTCTACGGTTTTGGCAGGCTTTCCTTTGATACGGACCTGACAGCGGAAGAAATCGCCAAGGAATGGATCCGCTCCACTTACGGCTGTGACCGTGAGATATCGGAATGCATGCTGCCGATGCTTATGTCATCGTGGGGAATCTACGAAAAATACACTTCGCCGCTCGGCATCGGATGGATGGTGAACCCATCAAACCACTATGGGCCAAATGTGGACGGGTACGAGTACGACCGTTGGGGAACTTACCATTATTCGGACTGCCATGGGATGGGGGTGGACCGCACGGCATCCGGAACCGGCTATGTTTCGCAGTACAACGAACCGAACCGTTCCATGTACGGGGACATCCGGACATGCCCGGAAGAATTGCTGCTCTTTTTCCACCATGTGCCGTACACCTACAAGCTAAAGACAGGGAAGACTTTGATCCAGCATATTTACGACAGCCATTTCGAGGGTGCGATGCAGGCACAGAATATGTTGTTGGATTTTGATTCCTTAAAGCATATCCTCCCGCCCAATATTTTCGAGCACATCCACACAAGGCTGAAAATACAGTCCGACCACGCAAAAGAATGGCGTGACCGCATCAATACATATTATTTCCGGATGTCCGGCATTCCCGATGAGAAAGGGCGCACGATATATTGACCGGGGTATGCGGAACTTGAAACAGCATATCCCCGGACAGTGCCAGAAAGAAATTTCCGGGAGCCATGCGGACGGAAAATTCTTTCCCGGGTCATTGGTACTGGAAGGGG
>CAYMGZ010000531.1:0-2131 GCA_964390095.1 uncultured Lachnospiraceae bacterium
CAGTACGGGATTTTACTGGTTTCAAGTTCCGTAAAATCTCTCCCTGCGCCTAAAGACCAGGGGAAAAAAGGGAGATTTTGAACACGAAGTCCAAAATCCCCCTTCCATTATATCGGCCGTCAGGGGGCAGAAAATCTGCCGCCCTGCCCGGTCTTAGTTTAACCAGCCAACCAAATAAATATTAGCGGGTCTTATGGCAAGTTCTTGCAATAACGTCATCCTGCTGTTTCTTGGTCAGGCTGATGAACTTAACAGCGTAACCGGAAACACGGATCGTGAAGTTCGCGTATTCTTCCTTCTCCGGATGAGCCTGTGCATCGAGAAGCTTCTCCGTACCGAATACGTTTACATTCAGGTGGTGTGCACCCTGGTCGAAGTAGCCGTCAAGAACCTGTACAAGGTTGTCAACGCGCTCTTCCTTGCTGTGGCCAAGGGCATCCGGGTTGATCGTCTGGGTATTGGAAATACCGTCGAGTGACCAGTGGTACGGGATCTTGGCAACCGAGTTCAAGGAAGCAACAAGGCCGTTCGTCTCTGCGCCGTAGCTTGGGCTCGCACCCGGGCTGAATGGCGTGTAAGCGGCACGTCCGTTAGGCATAGCACCGGTCGCCTCGCCGTATACAACGTTGGAGGTAATGGTAAGGATGGACGTGGTCGGCTCGGAGTTGCGGTAAGTGTGGCGGCGGCGGATCTTCTCCATGAAGGTCTTTAACAGCCATACGCCGATTGCATCCGCGCGGTCGTCATCGTTGCCGTATTTCGGGAAGTCCCCCTCGATCTCGAAGTGGTCGGAGATACCCTCCGCGTCACGGATTACCTTAACCTTCGCGTACTTAATTGCGCTTAAGGAGTCGATTACATGGGAGAAACCTGCGATACCGGTCGCAAACGTCCTGCGGACATCGGTATCAATCAGGGCCATCTCGGCTGCCTCATAGTAATACTTGTCATGCATATAGTGGATCAGGTTCAGTACATTTACATAAATGTCAGCGAGCCAGTCAAGCCAGAAATCGTACTTCTCGATTACTTCATCGTAATCAAGGTACTCGCTCGTGATACGCTCCATCTTCGGACCAACCTGGATGCGGTGCTTCTCATCGAAACCGCCGTTGATCGCGTAAAGCAGGGTCTTGCCAAGGTTTGCGCGAGCGCCGAAGAACTGGATTTCCTTACCCGTCTGGGTAGCGGATACGCAGCAGCAGATGGAGTAATCATCGCCCCATACCGGCTTCATAACATCGTCGTTCTCATACTGGATCGAGCTGGTCTCGATGGAAATGTGGGAAGCGTACTTCTTGAACTGCTCCGGAAGGGCGCTGGAGTAGAGAACCGTAAGGTTCGGCTCCGGCGACGGCCCCATGTTCTCAAGCGTATGCAGGAAACGGTAGTCCGTCTTCGTAACCATATGACGGCCATCCATGCCGATACCGCCAACCTCAAGCGTAGCCCAGGTCGGGTCGCCGGAGAAGAGCTGGTTGTAGGACGGGATACGTGCAAACTTCACCATGCGGAACTTCATCGTCATGTGGTCGATGATTTCCTGTGCCTCGGACTCGGTCAGCACACCGTTCTTAAGGTCGCGCTCGAAGTAGATATCAAGGAAGGTGGAGATACGTCCTACGGACATCGCTGCACCGTTCTGGGTCTTAACTGCTGCAAGGTAGCCGAAATACAGCCACTGGCAAGCTTCCTTCGCGTTCTTTGCCGGCAGGGAGATATCGTAGCCGTAAATCTTTGCCATCTCCTTCATGCCCTTCAATGCGTTAATCTGCATCGAGAGTTCCTCGCGCTGGCGGATTACGTCATCATACATATTGCCGCAGCCGCAGTTTAACTTATCATTCTCCTTTGCCTTGATCAGGTAATCAATACCGTACAGGGCGATACGGCGGTAGTCGCCAACGATACGTCCGCGTCCGTAAGTATCCGGGAGACCGGTTACGACATGTGTTTTACGGGCAAGGCGCATCTCCGGGGTATATGCAGCGAAAACTGCGTCGTTATGTGTGGTCATATAATCTTCAAAGATGTGCTTTAACTCCGGATTGATCTCGTAGCCGTAGCTCTCCGCAGCCTGCTCTGCCATCTTGATACCGCCGTAAGGCATGAATGCCCTCTTTAACGGTTT
>CAYMGZ010000532.1:0-2129 GCA_964390095.1 uncultured Lachnospiraceae bacterium
GTGTAAACATACCTCTTGTTTGATTTTCTGCAAGCATATTTTTATATGCCCCATCTATAATCTCTTTAGTATATTCTGGTAAAACCTCATACCCGCACTTTTCACATCTCATTACTAAAATACTTGGAAAATGAAGTGATCTATCTCCAATCGTATAATACAATTCTGTTTCCACCAATTCTCTTGTTCCATCGCATTTAGTACATTTATCAAATTCATATACTTTATACTCTGCCAAAAACTCTTCATAATCTTTATAGTCTTTGTATAACAAATCATCCACCTCTACATCAGTTTATTTAAAGAAGCTCTAATGGTTTGCCCTCTTCACATAATGCAGCTCAATATCATACCCCAGAGCCTCCATCATCTGCACAAACGTATTATTCACCACCCCGTTCGGCTTCTTGATGACGCGGTTCACATAGGACTTGGTGGTCTCGATCTGTTCAGCCACCGCTGCCTGTGTAGTCCCTTCTTCTATGCATTTTACTTTTACATCTATTTCAATATTGTTTCTTACCATATTCGCTCTTACCCTGTTCTCAATCAGTTTCACAAAACAGATAACTTATTGTACCATGAAACATGCGCTTTTTCAACGAAAAAAGAGCCGGTCAGATCACTCCAACCGACTCCTATCTCATTCCTGTAGCAGCTTCAGAACCTCATCTGAGAACTTCCAGCGTATCCCCACATGCCTTGGATCATAAACAACTACCTTATCAACCAACGCCTGCACAATCTTCTGATCAAGCTCCGTGGTTCCGGAAAACTTATCCAGCGTCTCCAAAGCATCCTGCATGCCATCATCCTGTACAACCTCAGCCTCATGAAGCCTCTCTTCCAGCTCTGCCACCTCTGCATCAAGCCTCTCAGCACTCCGTGTCAGATCAGCACGCCTGCTCTGATATACATCCTTATCCAGAGTACCGGCCATAAACTGATCAACATTGGCAAACCGCTCCGCATCACATTTTTCTCTATCCTTCTGTAGCTTTGCCAGCTTCTTAACCAGCCTGGAATTATCCCGATCAGCTTCCTGCTGCCTCTGTCTCACCTTTTTCTTTGCATCTTCCGCTGTACTCAGCAGGACTTTGATGGATTCCCAGACAACCTCATTGAGCACATCCTCTCGGATATATTCCTTACTGCAGCTACCATCACCGACCTGAGCCTGCGAATGCGGGCATCCGAAATATCTATAAGGCTTGCCTCTGATGATTCTATCCTTAAACGGCATCGCCCGACCACAGGTGCCGCATCTGACTTTCTTCCACAAAGGATAGCTCTTATCCGTCACCTGCTTTGTCTCGCGGCGCTTACGAAAAATCTTCTGAGCCTCCATGAATTCTTCCTTCGTTACAATCCCCGGATGCTTACCCTCGACAATAATCTGTTCATCCTTTGGTATCGCTACGGAATGCTTCCAGCCAACACCGATACCTTCACGCCTATGCCCCACAACAGCTCCATAATACATTTCTTGTTTTAGAGTACGCCTGACTGAATTATGGTTCCAGCAGTCCAGCTCCGAAGTATTCTTAAACTTATTCTTCTCCGGATGTTTCCGCTGATAATATCGTGCAGGTGTCTCGTACCCCTTTTCGTTGAGCATTCTGGCTATATCCGTGATCCTCATACCGCTTATCGCAGCTTCAAATATTTCTCTGACAATAGGTGCCGCTTCAGGATCAACCGTCAACTTATGATAATCCTCCGGATCTTTCATAAGCCCAAATGGCACATGACCGCCAATATATTCTCCGCGTTTCATCTTCGCACGTTTAGCTGTAGTGACCTTTACCGAAAGGTCTTTGCTGTAATAATCATATACGATATTCTTCATCACCACATCGAGTCCACCGGTGGTTTCCTTGTAGTCCAGACTGTCGTAATGATCATTGATGGAAATGAACCGAACGCCCAGGAAAGGAAAAATACGTTCCAAATAATCACCCAGCTCAATGTAATCACGGCCAAAACGAGAAAAGTCCTTCACAATAACACAGTTGATGGTTCCGCCCTTAATCTTTTCCAACAGTCGCTCAAATGAAGGCCGCTCGAAATTGGTACCACTGTATCCGTCATCTATCTAATAGCCCATTTTGATACAATTTTATTTTCCC
>CAYMGZ010000533.1:0-2090 GCA_964390095.1 uncultured Lachnospiraceae bacterium
ATCGCGGTAGATCCAGCCAACACTGCGCCAAAACCGGTTTCCAACCTCGTTTGACTTAAAAGCGATCAGTGAAACTTTATTGATCCCCTCCGCCTGCAACGCATGCATGGCAAAGGTTGCCATTTGCCCTCCAATTCCCTGCTTCCTTCTATCCTCCGCCACACAGACATGGTAAAAACAGCCCCGTCTCCCGTCATGCCCGCAAAGAATTGCCCCGATGACCCGTTCCCCTTCCACCGCCACTACGCTGGTCGTGGGATTCCGTTTCAGGAATTTTTCCACGCCCTCACGGGAATCATCCATGCTGCGGATTCCAAAGCCGTGAATACTCATCCAGAGTGCATACACCTTTGGGTAATCCTCGATTGTCATAATACGTATTTCCATATTTCCCCTCATTTCATTTTAAGTTCCACAAGACTTTCGATACTGCTCTGCAAGTGCAGACAAATGCCTGACAATATCCGGATTCCAGTGTATGATAGAAGTTAACTGCCCACACGGGAATTCCCCACAAATGCCGCAAAATTGAACCCCATGTTCCCTTGTGCACGCATGTATTTTGCACCTGCCGGAACCTGCCCATTCCGGAACATAACCATCCGCTTCAATACAGCCCTTACAAATCCTGTCTTTCTTCTTTTCACAGCCATCACAGCGCTCACCGCAGGCAGTTACTTTCGCAAAATCCATTATTTTTAAATCATTTTCATTTTTCATTCTGCAACTTTCTGTAAAATCCCCTTACGGGAACACTGGCACAAGCGAGAGCCCCATCGCCTCCGGCAAGCCAAACATCAAGTTCATGTTCTGCACGGCCTGGCCTGCCGCGCCTTTAACCAGATTATCCGTTGCGCCCATCATAATGACGCGCCCCGTGCGCGGATCCGTCTTAAAATTTACATCCACATAATTGCTGCCCTCCACAAATCGCGTTTCCGGGCAAACCCCTGCGTCCAGTACACGGACAAATTTTTCCGCCTTATAATATTTCTCATAAGCTGCGCGGATTGTTTCATCCGCCACACCTTTTTTAAGCGTGGCATACGCCGTCACCAGAATCCCCCGGTTCATTGGGACAAGGTGCGGCGTGAAATTCAGCACCAGAGGCCTTCCTGCCGCGTAACCTAACTGCTCCTCAATCTCCGGCGTATGGCGGTGGCTTGTCACACCATAGGCTTTGATATTTTCGTTGACTTCGCAATAAAGGTTTGGCACTTTCGCCGAACGCCCTGCACCGGAAGTACCCGATTTCGCGTCAATGATGATCGTGTCCGGATCAATTAGCCCCTCCTTTACAAGCGGGTAAATGGTCAAAATCGAGCAGGTTGTGTAGCAGCCCGGATTGGCTAAAAGCCTTGCGCCCCTGATCTGGTCCCTGTTAATCTCGCACAGCCCATAAACGGCTTCACCAATAAACTGTGGGCTCGCATGTTTGATCCCATACCATTTTTCGTAGACCGAAACATCCTTGATGCGGAAATCTGCCGAGAGATCAATGATCTTTACTTTCGATAGAATATCCTCATTTACAAGCGATGCACACAGCCCCTGCGGGGTCGCCGTAAAAATCACGTCCGCCCTTTCTGCCAGTTCCTCCATGTTATCGTCCATGCACACAGCATCCACGATCTCAAACATATTTCCGAAAACTTCATTATACCGTTTGTCTATGTAGCTTTTTGAACCATACCAGACAATCTCCGCCTCCGGATGCTGTAACAGAAGCCTCACAAGCTCCTGCCCAGCGTATCCGGTTGACCCGATAATACCCGCCTTTACCATATTTTCTTCCTTTCTGCCGTCTACGCGGCAATTCTTTTTCGGCCATCTCCTGTTATAATTTTATCGTGTATTGAAATCATGAAAAAATTACTTATCCTAATGATTTTTTATAATTATACATCCATTTTGCATATTATGCAAGCAAATTTTATAAAATCTTTCTGGCAAACCATACTTTCTTTCCTGATATACACAAAATGCCGAATTCTTTAATCAGCAGGCTTTGCCTGGTAATCTATTTTCTCAATCTTACAGGGGTGCGCTTTTGTTTCCTTGTTGTAGTTTATACCAACCAATATCATTAC
>CAYMGZ010000534.1:0-2088 GCA_964390095.1 uncultured Lachnospiraceae bacterium
TGATTCTTGGGCTGAAAAACCAAGGAATTCTGCGACTACCGGGTTTTTGATAAATTCCAGCTTATCCACCTGGTATGGCGCAGTCTTCTTTTCCATTTCCTCCCTGACCGGAAGCGGGTTTTGGCTTGCCAGCAAACGGTAATAATACTGCGAATCGATATTCCGCTGCAAGGTACGGACACTCCATGTCTGCTCAAATGCCTCTTTTTCATACCAGTGCCGCGCCTTCTCGTCTTTTATTTTTGTTAATGCAGCATAATGGCTCCACGACAACATTCCATTCAATTTTCCAGACACTGTCTGGAAAATTTGCGGAAAGCATTTATAAAACGAATAAAAACTATAAAGGTTTGTTTTTGTAAACCCTTTCCCATATATTTTCGTAAGTTCTTTCGACAGACGTTTCATAATATTCAGACCATATTCCGCCCGTTTTTCGCCATTTAATTCTTCCTCCGCAATCCGGCATCCAATCAGCCAATTCCGCCTGACAAGGGCAATGTTTACCGCTTGAAGCGCCTGTTTTTGCGATGCATTGATAATTTCCTGCATATCTAAAACAATATCATCGGACTTCTTATAATTTTTTATAATGTCATTGTCCATATTTTCTAAGTTGTTATACATGCCCCATATCCCTCTCACATTTCACACCTGCAAGCGCCTTGGCGCTTTCCTGCCGCGACCGCTTTTGGGAAGCAGCTAATCCGCCCAAGTTTGCGCCCTCGGCACAAATAATCTACAAAATCGCCCCTTTCACACTTTCCTTGCGATATACAACAAATGGTTACTATACCCCTGCAGTTCCTCCCTCTCGCAAGTGGAAAGATGATATTTCATCCACACCGCAAATTCCTCATCCGTCAGTTCATCAATCTGCTCCATCATATGCTGCGCCATGCCGTCCGTTGCGATATTATGCTCCATCCGAACCGGGAACTGCGCCATCAGGTCTTTAAATTCCTGGATATAAAACGCAGCAAAAACCCCTTCCGGATAATTGATGATTTTGAAATTCTCATCAAAATCCTTCCCCATCCCGTCAAGCAGATGGTGGTCGCGCAGCGTCCAGTCAACCATAATCGAATCGCTTGACAAATAAGCGATTGCAATAATTCCATCTTTTTTCGTCACCCGGATTGCCTCGCTAATTGCCCGCTCCTGATCCGCCCGCTCGTACAGATGATAGAGCGGTCCAAGCACCAATGTCACACCAAAAGTATTATCTGCAATTTCGGGAAGATTGACTGCGTCACCCTGCCTTGCGTTGATTTTCATATCAGGTCTGATTTTTGAGCGCAGGATTTCCAGATTACTTTCCACAAATTCAATTGCTGTCACATCATAGCCCTGCCCTGCGTAAAACAGCGAATACCTTCCGGTTCCCGCGCCAATCTCTAATATTTTTGTGTCTGCCGCGCTCCTGCTGTCATTTGTTATTCCGGAAATTGAAATATACTCCCCGATATATTTTATTGTAGTCAGAAATTCCACACTGCCATGCTTTGTTGTCATCAGCCGTGCATCCTCGTTACAAATATCCGAGTAAAATGAATTTAAAATTTGTTCCCTGTTTTTTCCTTCCATTTTTACCTCATTTCTGCAATATGTACTGCCTAATAGTTAAAAATTCCGCATTTCCTCATCATCCGCCCACGGAGGACAACTTCTTTGAGAAATACAGCACCAGATCGTCATCATTACAACAGTCCTCATATTGCCCGCAAACTTTATCCTTATACCAAACCCCGCTGCCATCCGGGATATAACCACGCTTTACATACATGCGCTGCGCACTCCCGTAACCATAATGCAAACCAACCCCGAGCCAAACCGTATCCGCATACTTTGCCGCAATCTTTTCCGCGGCATCCATCAATTTTCCCCCGATTCCGTGATTCCTATATTTTTCTAAAACACCGAAATCAACAATTTCGGGATAACCCTTTCCTGCGAATACGCCACATTTGGGATCGGGATAAACATTGATATACCCTGCGACATTCCCGCGGTATTCCGCCGCCAAGGCAATTGCCCTGCCCTCCGCCTGGTCTTTTAAGCGCATCCGGTATTTGTCAACCGTACTAT
>CAYMGZ010000535.1:0-2085 GCA_964390095.1 uncultured Lachnospiraceae bacterium
CGAAAGGGCTTGAGTGATCAGAAAAAAACAGAACCTGAAAGGTACCGTCCTTTCAGGTTCTGTTTTTGTGAAAGCAATCTTATGAAAATTCTGCCAGTATTTCCAGCAGTTTTGGAATATCTATCGGTTTTGCCAGATGGGCGTTCATCCCGGCGGCATAAGCATTTTTCTTATCTTCCTCAAAGGCGTTTGCCGTCATGGCCACAATCGGCGTGCCTGCTTTTGACGGGTCATCCATTTTGCGGATGGCCTTTGTTGCCTGATAGCCGTTCATGTTGGGCATTTGGATATCCATCAGAACCAAGTCATAATACCCTGCCATTGCATCTTCCATCATGGCAACACCGATTGCCCCGTCCTGTGCCCGCTCCACCTCAAATCCTATTTCGTTCAACAATTCCGTTGCGATCTCGGCATTCAGGTCGTTATCCTCCACAAGAAGGATCCGTTTTCCCGAAAAATCAGCCAAAGGCTTTTCCATTGCTTTCCTGTCACAAAGATCTGCTTCGGACGCGATGCGGTGGGGCAGGATGACGGTGATTTTCGTCCCCGTCCCAACTTCGCTCTCTGCCGTGACGCGTCCCCCCATCTGTTCGGTAAGCCTTTTTACAATGGGCATCCCAAGCCCGGTTCCGGCAATTTTGCTGTGGGTTGTGTCCTGCTCCCTGGAAAATGGCTCAAAAACATGCGGCAAAAACTCCTTGGCAATCCCGATTCCATTATCCTCGATCTCGGTTTTGAAACAGGCGTACCCCTCCTGCCCCGATGGGATCTCCGTCAGCCGCATGGATACTTGCCCGCCGTCCGGGGTGTATTTACAAGCGTTGTTCAGGATATTTAAATAAACCTCCTGAAGCTTTGCCATGTCACACCAGATAAACGGATGCTGTACCTTGACGGTCTTTTCAAAAGAAAGTTGCTTTGCCTGCATCTGCGGGGTTAGCAGGGTGCACACGGAATCAACCATCTGCCCTGCATTCCATACCGTCTCATCCAGTACGGTCTTTCCGCCCTCAATCTGGGACATTTCAAGTACGTTGCTGATAATGGAGAGAAGGAGTTTACTGGCATCCCCGATTTTTTGAAGATACTCTTCCCGCTTGGCCGGGTCGGCCTGTTCTTTTTCCAGAAGACGCAAAAACCCGATGATTATGTTCATTGGGGTCCGGATGTCGTGGCTCATGCTGAACAGAAAATCAGTCTTGGCTTTGCTGGCGGCTTCCGCCTTCTCAAGGGCCTTCTGCGTCTCCGTTTTAGATTTGTTTAAGATCAAATATGTAAAAACCAGAAGGAACATCAAAACGGACGTAAGGAAAAAAGCGGAGTTTATCCCGATCCGGTTCGCTTTGGAAACCATCATTTCATTGGCCTGTTCGGGGAAAATCTGGATGATATACCAGTCGCTGTCCAAAAGCCCCATGACGCAGGCACCGGTTTCGTTCCCTGCCAAAGGGATGACCGTTGTTTCCCCCCGATAAATCAGGCGGTTCTTGTTGGTACTGTCTGCAAGCCTTGGACCGAGTACAGTTTCTATGGGGATTTTGGCTGTTGTGTTAATATTTTGGTTGCTGGCGATGACAAGGCCGTCTTCCCTGCAAAGGTAAGCCTCTGCGCGGTAGCCGAATACATCCATGGTCAAAAGCCGTTCTAATTGATTCCGTTCTTTATATGCGCCCGTCAGCGATCCGATGATTTCGGTCTGGTAATAGACAGGGGCATAAAATATTAAAAGGGTTTCCTTCGTTGCCCGCGAATTAAAGATTAGTTCCATCCCGGAATTTCCCTGCATTGCGTCCAGATAATACTGGCGGTCGCCTGCCTCCGATATGCCGCCGGTAATATTGTGGTTTTTCCCGTCTTTGTCGGTAAACTCAATAAAATCGAAAATGGAGTCCTGTAAAATGTATTGCAGGGCGGTGACATCGAGTTCCGAAGAAGTAAGCAGCTCCCCGGCCAGATTGCTCAATACCTGGATGTTTGTTAAACCGTGCAACAGGGAATCGTTCACCAGCACGGCCATTTGGTTGGTATTATCCATCAAGTATTCCTGGTTGTTGTGTGAAATGTTTTTCCGGTTCTTAATTG
>CAYMGZ010000536.1:0-2081 GCA_964390095.1 uncultured Lachnospiraceae bacterium
GGAGCATGAGGATTTCAGCGCGTTTGACGGGGAGGACTACCAACAGAACCTTGATGCCTTAGAGCGCAAGCTGCGCCGTACCACCGCCCTTTTTATCAAGGAACCGGAAGAGCGCCGGTTACGTTATGGCAAAATACTGCGCCTGCTGGAGGCGGATCTTTATCCCGATCAGCTTCTGGCACAGGGATACCGCGTGGAGTTTACTTCCTGCGGTGAGATGACGGTCGCGGTTCCGGATATCTGGGGGAACACGATCTATCTGCATACGAACCACCACGTGTCGGAGGAGGCTTTTTTGCTTGCCAGGAAATGGGTGGTGCCGGGTGCAAAAAAATATATTGTGTATGGTTTTGGTATGGGCTATGTCGTGAAAAAACTTCTGGAGCTTGTGGGGGATGATGTCCGGGTCGAGGTCTATGAGAATGACCTGAACCTGTTAAAGCTCGCATGTGCTTTTTCCGATGTCGGGAATTTTATCGCGGACAGGAGGCTGCGCCTGGTCTATGACCCTGACTGCACGCTGACCCGCAGGGCGTTAAAGAAAAAGGAGGAGGGGACACAGGTCTGTATCCATTATCCATCCCTGTGCCATCTGCCGGATCAGGAAAGCAGGGAGATGCTTTTGGATTATGTGCCATGGGCGCGGGTCGTGGAACAGTGTTAGCAGTCTTAAGGCGTGAAGGAGGTACGTTCTCCCACACGCCTTTATTTTTAGCGCATCCGGTTGAGCGCTGCCCCGATAAAACCCTGAAAAAGAGGGTGCGGGCGGTTTGGGCGTGATTTAAATTCCGGGTGTGCCTGTGTGGCAAGGAACCATGGGTGGTCCGGCAGCTCGATCATCTCTACGATGTGCCCGTCCGGGGAAAGGCCGGATAACTTCATGCCGTTTTGCACTAAGACCCCGCGGTAATCGTTGTTAACCTCGTAGCGGTGGCGGTGGCGCTCCGTGATCTTTTCGGTGCCGTAAAGTTCGTATGCCTTGCTTGTCCGGTCAAGCACGCACGGGTAGGAGCCAAGCCGCAGTGTTCCGCCAAGGTTTTTTACCCCGTTTTGGCCGGGCATCAGGTGGATGAGCGGATGTGCGGTTTCCGGGCGCAGTTCTGCGCTGTGGGCATCCGCGTAGCCGATGACATGGCGCGCAAATTCCACGATGGAAAGCTGCATGCCAAGGCAGAGCCCAAGGAAGGGGATTTTATGCTCGCGGGCGTAGCGGATGGCGTGGATTTTGCCCTCGATGCCGCGCTCGCCAAAACCGCCCGGCACAAGGATGCCGCAGGCATTACAAAGTAGCCCGTCCACCGATTTTTCTGTCACATCCTCGGAAGGGACCCACTGAATCTCCACCTCCGCACGGTGCGCGACACCGCCGTGTTTTAATGCTTCCACCACGCTGATGTATGCATCGTGGAGCTGCGTGTATTTGCCGACGAGTGCGATGCGTACTTTGCGTTCCGGGTTTTTCCACGCATGTACCATCCCGGACCAATCGCTTAGGTCCGGCGGCGGGCAGGCGAGCCCAAGGCATTTGCATGCCACATCGGCAAAATGTTCGTGCTCCAACAAAAGCGGTACCTCATAAAGCGTCTCCGCGTCAAGGTTCTGCAGGACATGCGAGCTTGGGACATTGCAGAAAAGTGCGATTTTTTCGCGGATGCCGGGTGAGAGGGGCAGTTCGGTGCGGCACATGATGATATCCGGCTGGATGCCCATACCCTGCAGGTCCTTGACGCTTGCCTGCGTCGGCTTTGTTTTCATTTCGCCGGAGGCTTTTAAATAGGGGATCAGGGTGACATGGATCAGCAGGGTATTGCCAGGACCTGCTTCGTGGCGGAATTGGCGGATCGCTTCGAGGAAAGGCTGGCTTTCAATGTCGCCGACCGTGCCGCCAACCTCGATGATTGCGATGTGCGGGGAAGCCTCGTTTGCCGCGCTGCCTTCCTCCGGGCGGTAAAAGCGGTCTTTGATTTCGTTTGTGATATGTGGGATCACCTGTACGGTACCACCGCCGAAATCGCCGCGCCGCTCCTTTGAGAGAACGGACCAGTAGATCTTTCCGGTCGTGACATTGGAATTTTTTGTAA
>CAYMGZ010000537.1:0-2073 GCA_964390095.1 uncultured Lachnospiraceae bacterium
AATGACATCCTTCCGAGGGGCATCTGCCCTCTGTACTGCCTGTTGATATACTCCTCCGTTCTGGAAGATCATATCTTTGTCAATCGACGAGCCTTCTCCCGCCCCAAAAGGTTCTGCTTATCAATGACTTGGATGTGACACGCATAAGCACTGCCTTTTTCCTCGGAAATCTGACTTCTCGTTTTTGACTGAGAACATAATACGAATCCTTTGTGTCAATCCTATGGCATCGACTTGTCATTTTTAGATTTATTTCTTACGAAATTATTAAGATGAATTTCCATGATATGGAAACACGCATGCACATCATTGCCGGAAACATGTTTCCTTTCCTCAATGCTTCCTGTTCCCGGAAAACAGAAAACAGACACATTGGGCAGCATCAACTTTCCAATGTGTCTGTTTCTCCTATAAAAATATATTCCAAAATCCTGTTCCCGGAACTCCCGCTTCCCCCATCCCCCTACAGCCCGAGGATCTTTTCCACTGCCGCCTGCATCTCATCTTTCCCGCAAACCATTTTGTGCAGCACCTGCGCGTTCCGGATTTCCTCGATTGCCTGCGGCACTTTCGTGCCCGAAAGCCTTGCGAGTTCATCCACCAACTCAAAGTCGCCCATGCTGTCATACTTCGCATCGATTGCCGTCATGACACTGCGGGTAAACTTGTACGGGCTGGCGGTGGACGCAATCACTGTCACCGTCTTGTCACCAGTTTCTTCCTTATATGAATGGTACACACTCGCCGCAACGGCTGTGTGAGGGTCAATGATATAGCCTGTTTTTTCATACAATGCCCGGATGGTTGCAGCTGTCTGTTCCATCGTTGCGTAGCCGCCGCAAAAATCCGCAAGCTCCCTGCGCATTTCTGGTGTGATGTTGTATACGCCCTCCTGCGAAAGCGCGCGCATCAACTCCGCATTCTTCCCTGCGTCATTCCCCGCAATCTTGTAGATCAGGCGCTCCAAGTTGCTTGAAATCAAAATATCCATTGACGGGGAAGTCGTCAGGATAAATTCACGGTTTTTATCATAGGTGCCCGTCCGGAAGAAATCGTACAGCACCTTGTTGTCATTTGATGCGCAGATTAGCTTTCCGATTGGAAGCCCCGCACATTTTGCATAGTACGCCGCGAGGATATTTCCAAAATTCCCGGTCGGCACCACCACATTCATTCTCTCGCCATCCGCAATCTTACCTGCCGCAAGAAGCCTTGTGTACGCATAGACATAGTAAACAATCTGCGGAACCAGCCGCCCGATGTTGATGGAATTCGCGGAGGAAAAACGGAAGCCTTTTTGCTTCATGGTCTTTGCCAATTCCGTATTTCCAAAAATTTCCTTTACGCCGTTCTGTGCATCGTCGAAATTTCCCCGTATCCCGACCACCGTCGTGTTTGCGCCGCGCTGGGTGACCATCTGTTTTTCCTGGATCGGGCTGACCCCATCCTTCGGGTAAAATACAATGATGCTTGTGCCAGGCACATCCGCAAAGCCCGCGAGCGCCGCTTTCCCGGTATCGCCGGAGGTTGCCGTCAGGATCACGATCTCCTCATCCACATGGTTTTTCTTCGCCGCCGTTGTAAGCAGGTGCGGCAGGATCGAAAGTGCCATATCTTTAAAAGCGATGGTTGCCCCGTGGAAAAGTTCAAGGTAATACGCACCATCCGCCTCGCGCAGCGGCGCGATTTCCTGCGTGTCAAACTTCGAGTCATACGCACCCGCGATACAGCGCTTTAATTCCTCCTCCGTAAAATCTGTCAAAAACAGTTTCATGACCTCATAGGCCACCTGTTTGTAATCCAACTTTGCCATTTCGGTAAAAGGCATGTCAAACACCGGGAGCTTTACCGGCACAAACAGCCCCCCGTCCGATGCCAGCCCTTTTAAGATTGCCTCTGAGGCCGTTGCTTTTTCTTTTGCATTTCTTGTACTCTGATAAATGATCTCCATAAATTTCCTCCCGCTTATTTTGCTTACATCTGCCATGCCCTCCGGCATGCGCCCTGCCGAGATTATAGCATGTTCTTCCCAAACTTACAAGAATAAAATAAAAAGCCGCGCCCAATGCGCAG
>CAYMGZ010000538.1:0-2073 GCA_964390095.1 uncultured Lachnospiraceae bacterium
TGGGGAGGCGTTCTTACATTATGAGGACACGGTGCAAAGTATCGTATTGGATGAAGGGGATAAACCTGTGTTGACCCCACATATTGACCAAAACTGGTATTCCATTTTGGGATTGTCCGACCCAAATGAAGAATATCAATACAAAAGGGAGTTGGCAATATCCGGGATGTTTTTGTATGCGGTTTTATTTGGGCTGCTGGAAGGGAACAGAGAGAAAGGGTACCATTACGTCAATGAGGTGGCGGGCAAGAAAGAAGTCAAGAAACTTTTATTGGCACATCAATATCTGTACAGGTGCCCTGCACTTTTGATGGATTTGCATCAGAAATTTAACCAGAGGCTGAAGCAGGATGTAGAGGAATGTAAATCTGTTCAATCCTCTACAATATTTCAACGTTTGGATGGGGAAAGCGTTTACAAGATTTTGATTGAATATGCAAGACCACTTACGAAAAGGGAATTTACCTCCGCGAATATTGGAATTTTAATCGATTCTGTGGAGTGGCTGGTGTCTGCTTGCGTATATCGGTTTAATGGTATTGTTTCGGATGATGTGGTATCGGAAAAGATGGAAAATATAAAACAGGGAATTCCGAAAAATCCGCCGGAAGAAGAAATGGCGAGGGAGATGGACCAGAAGATCCGTGATTTCTATAAAGAACGGGAACATAAGAAGGATAGGAGACAATATGTATACGATTATTTTATTGAGGATAAAAAATATTGACTTCTTTAAGCGGTATCAATTTGTGTTTCTGGATGCGCAGGCGAGGGGCGAACTGGAAATATATTATTGGAAACAGGGGGCGGAGCAAAGTGATTTGTGGGCAAACTTGCTGGAAATCAATGACAAAGTCAGAGAACATCAGGAATGGAAGCTTGTAATCTACGATGAAGCGCAGGAAATCAGTGAGGAGATGGATGCATTTTTAAGAATCCTATCCGGGAAAAAGGTTAAGGATGAAAGCGGGGATGGGATGGCCGGGGCATTCCCGCTGCAGCTTTTATATATCCGCAGCAAAGAAAAGGAGTATGTCCCTCTTAAGGAAACCTCTTCGTTTTGCCACATGGATGGGGAAGGGGGGCTGGGGGAGAATGTCCGTATGCTTTGGATGGAGATGGAATCGGAAAATGAGAGAAAGAAAGACTTTAGTGAATTTAAGCTGTGCTGTGCGCTGCTTAGCCTCGCACTCGGCCAGATTCCATATACTTTTATGGAAGCAGGATATTGGTATGACCTGGACGTTGAAATTGATCAGGAAATATTTGGGCAATATGTTTCGGCGCTGGATGGAAGATTGGAACAAATCCAGGCATGCTGTGAAAGGGAACGGGAGAATCTTAAGCAGAGGATGAGAAATAAACAGGCTTTTCCGGATGTGGAATTCCCTAAAATTTGTTTTGGGGAGGAGGACCAGGAGCAGGATGAAAAGAGGGATATTAAAATATTAACCCTTCGGGAAATGCTTGGGTGTGATGATATCGATGATGTTTTGAGGCAAAACCGGGAATCCCTGGTGGAGCAGATGTTTTATCCGAAAGGGTTGCTGCGCGAGGCAAGCCAGGAGATCCGCAAAACAGTGGAAGATATGCAGGGTACGGAAAATTTTTTGGATGAGGTTGCGGAGGAAGTGCTAAACAAGCAAATCAGCGAAACAATCCATGAAATTTGTCTGCAAAAGGATGCACAGTTGGAACAGCAGAGATTTGAAGAGGAAATTTTTAGGACGGAAGAGCTGGTCAGGGAGCAGGTTGCCCGGATGATGGAAAAAAAGAAATGCTTATTGGTATTGTTTTTTGCCGGTATTTTGGAATTGTTTGTTACGGAACCATATTTGATCCGGTATATTTTGACAGAAAAAGAACATGGGGGATGGCTACGGGTTGGTCTGGCAGCGCTCGGAACGATGATTTTTGTCTATCTGGGATATTATACATATCTGTTGGTTTTGCATAAAAATTGTTGGGGGACTTACAAGAAAAAGCTATGTGGGAAATTATCGGAATATCGCCACAACAAAAAAATATATTTGGAGAATATTCTTTTTTTGACTTTGAAATACCAATATTTAG
>CAYMGZ010000539.1:0-2064 GCA_964390095.1 uncultured Lachnospiraceae bacterium
CCAGAAATTCCTTTCCGGCACTGTCCGGGCATATGCTGTTTTGAAGTTCCGCATATGCCCTCCCAGTTCCTTTGACCAGGGGAAAGGCATTTCTGTCCGCTTCGGCTCCCAGAAATTCCTTTCCGGCACTGTCCGGGCATATGCTGTTTTGAAGTTCCGCATACCGCGGTTTTTACATTCCTTTCGCCCGTTGCCGCTTACGTTTGCGGACCGGAACGATAATTTGTAAAATTATAACCGCTTTCCCTGACAATGTCAACCACGATTTTTAATATTCTGATACTTTTCTCGGTGCTTTCTGTTTGATTGCCGCTATCATCTTTTCGCTCGGCTCAAACAAAAGCATCGTCAGCTGCTCCCCCTTGCGCACAACGATGGCATAGGCGCGGATGTCACGCTCTTTTGAGGTGAAATCCATTGTCTTTAGGCTCGGGTTGTTCTTGTAGGAATCCAGTGCGTGTGAACCGACCGGTGCCATCTGCTCCACATTCTCAAAATCAATCCGCAGTGCGGTCTTGCGCTTGTTGCCGCTGTAGATCTTGTCAAAGTCGAGCTGCCCGTCACAGAACACGTACTCGACCTCCACGCTTAAATACGGGAACACAAGCACACAGATTAAAATCAGCACACCCACTGCCACGATTGCAAACGGTCCAAAATACGCCACGCCGAACAAAAGTACAAAGACCACGGCTGCGACCAGCACAACCTTGATCAGCAGGTTAACCGGGGAAGCTTTCTGTTTCACGGATGCTTCCGCATACGATTCGTTCATAAGTTTATCCTCATTTCTGCGCCGCCCTCTACGTATCAGCAGCCTTATGCCAGCAGCGCCGCAGGCACAAAACCCTGTGTGAACATCCCTCACATTGCCCCGTCCTCTGCCCAAAATACCGTATCCCCGCCCCCGCCCGGACACCGGCAGGATGCGCGGGCGGGCACGGGAAGCCTTTCCGGTCGCAAATACAATTGTCTTCATTATACTTCATTTCCCACAAAAAAGGAAGTATTTTATGAGGATTTAAGAAAAGACAGCACGGGGTTTCCCATGCTGTCTTTTCTTTCCCATATTGATTGCACCAAAAGGTGTCCTTTTTTTGCGGATGCTTAAGGATTACATCATACCCATGCCGCCTGCGCCACCTGCTGGCATTGCCGGGGTTTCTTCCTTGATGTTCGCCACGGCGGACTCGGTCGTTAAGAAGGTGGAAGCTACGGAAGTCGCATTCTGAAGTGCACTCCTTGTTACCTTTGCCGGGTCGATGATGCCGGCCTTTACCATGTCGGTATACTCCTCGCTCAATACATCAAAACCGATGCCCGGATCCATCTCGCGGACTTTGTTTACAATCACGGAACCCTCAAGTCCTGCGTTTGCCGCGATGCAGGAAAGAGGAGCCTCCAGTGCCTTTAAGATAATGTTCGCGCCCGTCTTCTCGTCGCCTTCCAGTGTTGTAACAATCTTTGCCACTTCCTTCGCGGCGTGGATATATGCGGAACCGCCGCCTGCAATGATGCCTTCCTCAACCGCTGCCTTTGTCGCCGCAAGCGCATCTTCAAGGCGGAGTTTGCTCTCCTTCATCTCGGTCTCGGTCGCAGCACCGACACGGATCACCGCAACACCACCTGCAAGCTTCGCAAGCCTCTCCTGAAGTTTCTCTTTGTCAAATTCGGAAGTTGTCTCCTCAATCTGGTGACGGATCTGCGCTACCCTGTCCGCAATCTTGTCCTTGTCGCCGCAGCCATCCACGATGATCGTGTTCTCCTTCTGAACCTTGACGGACTTCGCACGCCCGAGCTGATCCATCGTCGTATCCTTAAGGTCAAGCCCAAGCTCCTCCGAAATCACCGTGCCGCCTGTCAGGATTGCGATATCCTGCAGCATTTCCTTCCTTCTGTCACCGTAGCCCGGAGCCTTGACCGCAACTACGTTGAAGGTCCCGCGCAGCTTGTTGACGATGAGTGTTGTCAATGCCTCGCCCTCGACATCCTCCGCAATGATCAAAAGCCTTGCGCCGCTCTGTACAATCTGCTCAAGCACCGGGAGGATCTCCTGGATGTTGG
>CAYMGZ010000540.1:0-355 GCA_964390095.1 uncultured Lachnospiraceae bacterium
TCAAGGGGATGTGGTAGGTAGTTTCAAAGGTTAAAAAGAGCAGTGGTACAAAGTTATTTACGATTGCTTGGACGATGTAGCCTAAAAAGCAGGCGTAGATTGTTTTTTGGTATTTGCCGTCCATGGGGTGGTTCTCCTTTTCGTGGTGGAATTTGATGGATTTTATTTTAACATAATCACAATATAAAGCAATTGATTTTTTCACGTTTTTATAGTACTATATCACCAAAAACAATGTGCGGGTTTTTGGAAGGAGGGGGGATATTGTGCAGAGGATTTTGACGACGGATGATTTACGGGAGACGAAACAGCATGGGCAGCCGGATTTCCCGCTACAGTATTATCTGGATGATAC
>CAYMGZ010000540.1:365-2048 GCA_964390095.1 uncultured Lachnospiraceae bacterium
AGGTATTTTTATAACAATCAGGTTGATTGGCATTTGCATAGTTAATTTGAGATTTTGTAGGTTTATGAAGTGATGGTTTTTTGCCATGTGGGGCAGGAGAGTTTTCCGTTGGAGGTAGGTGAGGTGGTTTTTATTAACAGTAAAGTGCTCCACCAATTTACGACAAAGGATTACGGGATTATGCCGAATATTGTGTTTTCCACGGAGTTCATTGCGCCAAAGCAGACGCTGATCTACGAAAAATTTATTGCGCCGGTAGAGGAATCGGCGGTGGAATATTTTATTTTCCGGAAGGAATGTGAAGGGCAGGATAGGATATTGGAACTGCTTGCAAAATTGTTCCACAATATGTCCGCGGGGGAATTTAATGAGCTGCGGGTGAGGAACATCCTTTCGGAGGCGTGGCTGGTGATGTTGGGGCAGGTGGGGGATGTGTTAAAAGAAAACGGGCACCGGGATGGGAGGAATTCTTCAAGTAATAGCGTGAAGGTTATGATTCAATTTATCCGGGCGCATTATATGGAAGAGATTTGTTTGGAAGATATTGCAGCCTCGGCCAATATCAGCAAAAATACAGCAATCCGGTATTTTGGGGCAAATATCGGGATATCGCCCGTGGATTATTTGATCAAATACCGGATTGGCGTTTCGTGCAAGCTGCTGAGGGAAACTTCGGATAAAATCTCGCATATTGCGGGCTGTGTGGGTTATGGGAATACCAGTTATTTTTGCAGGCTTTTTCGGAAACATGTTGGGGTATCGCCACAAAAATACCGCGGATTTTGAAAGGGGGCATATCAAATGTTCCCCTTCTTTTTGCCCATCCGTACCACCTTTGTCCTGTGTGGAATAGAGGTTAATATAAAAAATTGTGGGAGAATATATGGAACCATCCGTTTAAGTAGTGAAAGGTAGTTGGAAGGTAATACGTTCGCTGCCTTTCAGAAAGGAGCGAAATCAATGGATAACGGTGCAAGTAGCTACCGCCGTTCCCTTGATGGTGACGAGGACGGCATTATCGATATCATAAGGGATTATAAGGATGGTCTGGCTTTGTATCTGAACGGTTTTGTGCAGAATATTTACACGGCGGAAGATTTGATGGAGGATACCATTGTCCGTCTGGTGGTTAAAAAACTGAAATTTTCTGCAAAGTATTCTTTTAAGACTTGGCTGTATACGATTGGGCGCAATGTGGCGATCGATTATTTGCGCCACAATGCAAGGCTTGCCCCGGTTTCAGACGAGGAATTCAGCGGAGAGCAGGTCAACAAGCAACTGGATACCAAAATTGAAGGTGATGAGCAGGGTGATCTGGCTCAAGGGGATGTGGTAGGTAGTTTCAAAGGTTAAAAAGAGCAGTGGTACAAAGTTGTTAACGATTGCCTGGAAAATGTAGCCGAGGAAGCAAGCGTATATGGTTTTTTGGTATTTGTTGTCCATTGGGTGGCCTCCTTTTATGCTGTTCGACATGGTTTTTGCGGATTCTTATTTTTTCTTATAACGTCTATCCTTCTTACTTCCAGTCATCTCTATATAATCGGAAAGACCTTGCAAAATAACTTTCGTGCGGCTTTCTTTTAAATTTAATAATTCACAAAAATCCCAAATTCCGTACTCTTTTTCTTTTTCCATAAATGCAAGAATTTTATCATACTGCATTTGAGTCTTTTTCGTCACTTT
>CAYMGZ010000541.1:0-2044 GCA_964390095.1 uncultured Lachnospiraceae bacterium
ATTTTATTTTTGGTGATGGCCCCGCGTGGATGAAATGGATAAAAAGACAATAAGCCTGCTCAAACAGCTGGCGGATGTAGTGATCGAAGAAGCAAAACAAAACGAGGCGTTTGGAAATAAAATAGAGCAGATTTTGGGTGTCCTGCCTGTGGAACCGGGGCAGGATACGAAAGCGTGCAAAACCGCGAAAACCGGCCGGTCCACAAACCGCAGGGATCCGGCAGTCCTTGACCCGGTCGCTGTGATATCGGAGGGCGAAAATATATTGCTTGAAAAGCTTGGGAACCTGACGGACAAGGAACTGAAGGATATCATTGCGGATTACAGCATGGACCCGTCGAAGCTTGCCATGCGCTGGAGGAAAAAGGAGAAACTGATCGACCTGATCATGGAGGCGGCGCGCCGGAGGGCATCGAAGGGGGATGCGTTCCGGGCGTGAGGATGGGGGGCAATGAAATTAAAAATTGCAGTTTGTGACGATGATGGTTCGCAGCGGGAATATCTTGTGGAAACCGTCCTTGCATGGGCGAAAAAGAACCGGCATTTGGTGGAGCTTATGCCTTATGCGAGCGCAGAAGCCTTCCTTTTTGCCTACGGCCAGGAAAAAGATTTTGATATCCTGCTGCTTGACGTGGAAATGCCGGGGATGAGCGGCATTGCGCTGGCAAAGGAAATCCGGCAGGAAAACCGGGCGGTGCAGATTATTTTTATTACCGGGTACTATGAATATTTCAGCGATGGGTTTGATGTGTCCGCGCTCCATTACCTGATCAAACCCGTGGGTGCGGCAAAACTTTGCCCGGTGCTTGACCGGGCGGTGGAAAACCTGGCATACCGGGAGCGTGCGGTATTAGTTTCCACCGCCGATGGGGAATTTAAAATCCCGCAGGCGGACATCTGTTACGTCGAGGCGGAAAATGTACATGTCATCGTCCATACGGCGGGCGGGGATTACCGCACGCGCATCGCGCTCTCGAAGTTTTCGGCGCAGTTGGATGAAACATTTTTTAAAGTGCACCGTTCTTTTGTGGTGAATTTGAAATATATCAAAAAGATTACGCGCACGGAAGTTATGATGGTAAATGGCGATACGGTCCCCATCCGCCGGGGGATGTACGATGCGGTCCATGCGGCGTTGATCAAGTATCTGTGATTTTGGGAAATTCGGTTTTTGTTTTTTATACTGCGCAAAACCATGGATTTTGCCTGGGGAACAACAACCGCAGTCTGGAGGGAAAGCATGTTATTTGACCGGATGATTGAAAAAAAGGTTGCGGCTTTTGAGCATGAAATCATGCAGAAATATTATGCCGAGGTTGAGAATATGTACATGAAAATGCGCGGCTGGCGGCATGATTACAGACACCATATCCAGACGATGAAAGTCCACGCGGCGCACGGGGAGCTTGCGGAGATTTCAAAATACCTCGACATGTTGGATGATGATTTAACCAATGTGGAGACTGTCATCAAGACCGGCAACCGCATGGCAGATGCCATCTTAAACAGCAAACTCTCGCTCGCCGCCGAAAAAAAGATTTTGGTGAAGGCAGAGGCAAAAATCCCGGTATCCCTTACCATATCGGCGGTTGACCTTTGCATCGTC
Source organism: uncultured Lachnospiraceae bacterium (assembly GCA_964390095.1). Taxonomy (GTDB): domain Bacteria; phylum Bacillota; class Clostridia; order Lachnospirales; family Lachnospiraceae; genus RGIG4057. Next base: position 1,607 of record CAYMGZ010000541.1, read on the forward strand.
ATCGGGAATTTATTGGACAACGCGATGGATGCCTGTATGGAACTGCCACAGGAAGAACGCCTGATCCGCATTTATATCGAGATGAAGGGAAATTATCTTTACCTTGCGTTGACAAACACGGCGGGCGGGAAGAAAAAGAAAAATTTCCGGACGGGCAAAGGGGAAGGGCATGGGCTTGGGCTTTGGCGGATTGATGCGGTGGTGAAGAAATATGGCGGGTATGTGACGAGGGCATCGGAAGATGGGGCATTTTCGACGGAGATTTTGCTGCCGCAGGGGTGAGGGATGGCGGATGTCCGCCCAAGCTTGTTAAAATGGAAAAAGATAGTATACCGCAGGGAATAAGTGGGATTATAAATAGAAGGAGAAGGACAATGATAAAAAGAATTTATAAAAAGAACAGATACAAGTTTTTGCTTAGCCTGATTCCCGTGGTTA
>CAYMGZ010000542.1:0-2042 GCA_964390095.1 uncultured Lachnospiraceae bacterium
TACAGCAAAAATAACTTTTGCCAGGGCATCACAATGCCGGATATGCGCATATTCGTGGTCGAGGATATAGGTTAGCGTTTCCCCGTCTTCCCAGTCCATCGCCTTTGGCAGCAGGATGACCGGGCGGAAAATCCCGTAGGTCAGCGGGGATTTGATCTGGTCCAGCACCCGCACAAAAAGCCCTGCCCGTTTCTGTTTCCCTACCCATTGTCCTACGCCTGTATGCTGTGTGGGAAGGGCAACGCGGAATTTTTTCCACCAGGAAAAATAGGAAGCCAGAAAATATGCCCCAAGCAGCGCACACCCAGCAAAATAAACGGTTTTAAGCGCCGTGCTTTGCAAAAAATCCCCTTTCTGGACTGCCCACCATGCCATACCATCCAGCTGCATACTTCCTGCGATATCATGTTCCAGCGTACCATCCTGCACGGTTTTTGCCACAAGTTTGTACAGGCTCAGCCACGATGGAGCGGAAAACGGGAACAGATTGTACAGGCTCAGCCGCGATGGGATGGAAAACGGGAACAGCAGGCGCACTGCGGCAACCATCCACAGCACCCAAAACGTTACTTTTGGCAGCCGCCGCAGTGCCAGTGCCCGCAGCAAAAAAACTGCCAGGATTAAGACGGCACCCGTCATGCTTCTATGTAAAAGCCCCATCCCCCACCTCATTTCATCTCATCGATCATCTGGCGCAGTTTCTCAATCTCCTCCCCCGAAATCTTGCCGCTTCCAAGCAATGATGCAAACAGCAGGTTCGGTGAGCCGTCAAAAAGCTTGCCGACCAATTCTTCCGCCTCCGCTGCCTGCACCTCCTGCTTGCTGATCAGCGCACGGCACATGAAATTTGGCTCACTGCGCTCGATTGCACCTTTTGCGATGCATTTTTTGATCACCGTGTAAGTCGTGTTCATGTTCCATCCGATTTCCTCCTTGAGAAGATCGGATATTTTCTTTGCGGTCATCCCCCCCTCTTTCCAGAGTACATCCATTACCTTTAATTCAGAATCAAATAACTTTATGGACATATCATCGTTCCTTTCACACTATTGCAATAGTTTGTATCTCCATACTATCACAATCGTTTGGGTTTGTCAATACGATTTGGGATTCTGTCAGTTATTTCTGGCCTAGCAATCATCCGGTGCAAGGAAATTCGGAACATTCCCAACAACCGTTCAGCCCTTTGTCTTTACAACAATTATAGTTTTTACACCAGCCGTGACTTTCACAGCCTCCGCCTTGGCAACCTGCACAGTCTTTCTTTTCGGAGTAAAAGCAACACGCAAGCCCGCAAAATGCGATAGCTTTCATTATTGTGCCGCCTCCCATTCTTCTGTGAACTGTCTGATGGATTGCTGACGCTTGGTACGATCATCACTCACAGCTTTCGTGGCAACCTCAAACAACTTGTCGCTGAGCTGCCATTTTTCTCGTGTGCGGTTATACTCACCAAAGAGCGCAAAAGCGGTAGCACCAAGAGTATAGACGTTCGTAATTTCATCAATATCGGCTTTGAGCTGATATTCCTCCGGTGATTGAAAGCGAGAGCTGCCCCACATACGTCCCATATCGTTGATACACGGTTGCTTGCGGAAAAGGTCAATATCGCAGATTGTCGTCTTTCTGTTTGCAAAGTCATACATAATGCTGCCGTCATAAAAATCTATGGCTACATAGTTGCGTGAGACAACACATTCCAAGAAGCTTAGTATGTCGCCGAACACGGCAAGTCTATCATTGACGGGAAGTTGCATAAAGCGACGATGCGCTGCAGGGTACATTCTACCCATGCAATCTCCGTCAGCCCATTTGAATGCCATAACGAAACCACCGCCGATTTCTTTAGATTCAACAAGCTCAATCAGATGCTTGTGCTTCAGATCACTGTAAATGGGGAGAGTAGCTTTCAATCTGGAAATAGCGTCTGCAGGATCGCCGTTGTACTGCTCGGTAGGGGCACCGGCAAACTTGACGAAATAACGCCGACCGTCTTTTTCTGTACCAAAGCAGATGTTTCCGGAATCCTGGTCATCGTAAAC
>CAYMGZ010000543.1:0-2041 GCA_964390095.1 uncultured Lachnospiraceae bacterium
AAAGCCCTTTTTCCAAAAAAACAGGTTCTTCTTTTATGCGCTCCAACATCCCACGCTCGAAAAGGTTGCCACTGCCTTGCAGTACATCCACCCTGGGGTCGTTGGCACCGCGCAGCAGGATGTCGTAATAGTGTGAGGCAATGCCGGCAAAGCGGATTTTCCCTTCCGTTTTCAATTCGGTCAGCGCGTCCAGCGCGCCGCCTTTTTGGAAAATTGCTTCCTCATGCGCCGCGTCTGCCTGATGGACAAAATAAATGTCCGCGTATGTGCCAAGGTTTTCGCAGGAGGTGAGGACGGCACGGTACATTTCATTGCCGTCAAAAAAGCGTGCCTTATCGGAAAGGACGATGCGCTCCCGCCCTATGCGTGCGGCAAATTTCCCAAGTTTTATTTCCGCGTCCCCGTATTCGGGCACGATGGCAGTATCGTACAGGTTACAGCCGAGCAAAAAGGCGTGTTCCATCACAGCAAGCGCTTCGTCTTCTTCCAGATTGAAATAATCCGGCAGGACAGGGACGCTTCCCTTTAAAATCGGGATGGTGCCAAAGCCAACCTCGGATACATAACAGTTTGTCCTGCCTAACCTACGATATTTCATAAAATCTACCTCCCAAAACGGTTTAGATTTTAGGTGTACATCGGCTAAAAACACGTCTTCAGAAACGCCCCTGCATTTTGGTTCCGGCAAATGCCCGCTCGGATAGAATGGCATCTGCCGGGATGGAGGATATGGAAAGTTCGTTACAGAAGGCGAAAGCTTCCTTGCCAATCCGCTTTACAGTGGAAGGGATACGCACATGCGTTAAGCTGTGGCAGCGGAAAAATGCCCGTTCCGGGATTTCGGTAAGCCCTTCCGGCAGCAGGATTTCGCGCAGCGCAGTGCAATGCTCAAATGCACGTTTTCCGATTTTTGTAAGTGCATTTGACAGTTCTATGGTCTCCAGCATACCGCAGCCGGAAAATGCCATGTCTCCGATAGTGTGGATCCCGGTTCGGTCGTCGGGGCGGTTATTTGGGGCAAAGGTTTTGCTGTACTCAGGAAGGTCAGGCTGGTGGACAGACTTTAACCATTTGCAGTTGGCAAACGCGGCATCCCCGATGGCGGTCACAGTGTTTGGGAGGGTTAGTGTTGTCAAAAGGTTGCTTTCCAAAAAGGCGTGCGCCCCAATGCTAGTGATGCCGTTTGCAACAGGGAGTTCGGAAATATTTCCGGTGCATTCGACAAGCACCCCTTTATCATCCGTTTTGAAACAGTTCAGGCGGTCCAGGACGGCTTGTTTTGCCAGCGGGGGAAGTTCCCGGTTACGGTCCGCAATCCCCTGAAAATGGATGCAGGTACCATCGGCAAGCCGGATTTCTTCCATATAAACGCAATTTCGGAAGGCAAAAGGCTCGACCCTTGTTTTTTCGGAAAGGAAATGTATTTTTGTAATCTGCATGCCATTTGCAAATGCCCATCCACAGACCATGCGGATATCTTCCGCCACGGTCACTTCACCTATGCAGGCGGAGGCATCGATGACCATATGGTTGATGACTACCATGGGGGTACACCTGCGTTTTTCCTCAAGCCATGCGGTTTTGTAAAATGCCCTTGCCCCGATGTACTCCACGCTTTCCGGGATGTGGATTTCTTCAAGCATCAGGATATCGTAAAATACTTCCGCCTCAATCCGCGTGATCCCGTCCGGTATGGTGACGCGCCGTGCACAGCCGTGGTATCCGCAAAGGTCCACACCTTTTTCGATATCAAAGCAACTGAATGCGCTATAAAAGATTTTCTGTATGGTTTCCGGGAATATGGCTTTGTAAATATCCGGATAGCAGGTAAATTCCCATCGGTACTCTTCGGTGATGATATGTTTCAGCGCGGTGCAGCCGGATAGTGCGTATTCCCGCAGGAAAATCGTATCAAACTTGCCAAAAATGGTAATTTCTTCCATATTTCCGCAATCTTTGAAGGCATAGACATCCAAAAATGCATTGTCCTTTAGTTCGATGCTTTTTAGGCTGTCACAATTTTCAAAGGCATAAGGGGCAA
>CAYMGZ010000544.1:0-2030 GCA_964390095.1 uncultured Lachnospiraceae bacterium
GTATGGAGCTCATTTGATGGCAGTTGCTAACGGCAAAATTCAGTATTGATAGAAAAGAAAGGTAAATGACGATTGCGATTCTCGTAATAGGCGGTGGGTTTTATCGGCTCCAACTCCGTATACCATATGCTGGGTAAGTACTTAGACTATAGAATTCTCTGCGTGGATTGCTTGACTTATGCCAGTAATATCTCTACTTTGGCAGAAGCGATAAAGAACCTGAATTTTAAGTTTTTCAAGACCAATATCTTTGACTGCAAGGCGATCTATGAGATTTTCGAGACGGAAAAGCCTGATGACTGGTATCTTAATAATAAGGAGTGGCGGGAAACTATCATCTCCGGCGAGTACCAGAATTACTGAGAGAAGATGTATTCCAACAGATAAGAAAGTGAGTTCGACATGAAAGTATTTGTAACAGGAGTAAATGGGCAGCTTGGTCACGATGTGATGAATGAATTACATAAGCGTGGGCATGAAGCTGTGGGAACAGATGTAGCAGAAGTTTACAGTGGGGTTGCTGATGATTCGTCTGTTACAACACTGCCTTACGTTGCTCTCGATATTACCGATGTGGGAAATGTAGAAAAGGTCATAACGGAAGTCAACCCCGATGCTGTGATTCACTGTGCTGCTTGGACAGCGGTAGATATGGCAGAGGATGATGACAAGGTTGCACTTGTCCGTGCGGTTAATGCGGGAGGCACTCGGAATATCGCCGATGTGTGCAAGAAACTGAACTGCAAGATGACCTATATCAGCACTGATTATGTGTTCAATGGGCAGGGTACTGAACCTTGGCTGCCGGACTGTAAGGATTACGCTCCACTGAATGTCTACGGACAGACAAAATTAGAAGGTGAATTGGCTGTTGCGAATATACTAGATAAGTATTTCATTGTCCGTATTGCTTGGGTATTCGGTCTCAATGGAAAGAACTTCATTAAAACCATGCTGAATGTGGGCAAGAAGTATGATACTGTCCGTGTAATCAATGATCAGATTGGCATGCCTACATACACATTGGATTTGGCTCGGCTGTTGGTTGATATGGTCGAAACCGAGAAGTACGGATATTATCATGCTACCAATGAGGGTGGCTATATTAGCTGGTATGACTTCAGCTGCGAAATTTTTAGACAGGCAGGATATACCACAAAAGTTATTCCTGTGAGCTCGGAAGAGTACGGCTTGAACAAGGCAGCTCGTCCGTTCAACAGCCGCTTGGACAAGAGCAAGTTGGTGAAAAACGGCTTTGAGCCGTTACCTCCTTGGCAGGATGCTGTGAGCAGATATTTAAAGGAAATAGGATATAAATAATACAAATTATCATGGAAAAGAATATTGAATTGATGGAAGTGTTGTACGTAATTACGCCCGCCATTCACGGAGATAGCCGTGGTTTAGTGTGACGATTTCTATCACGCAAATGATGAAGGTGGTGTGGCTTGGAATGATCCTACAATTGGGATTGATTGGTCACAGCTTATTGGGGAGTATAAAGGAACGGCGAGCGCAGAAGGATATTGCTTAGACGATGGAACAAGGCTAAATTCGAGCGAAAAAGACAAGAAATGGCTTCCTATCTGAGTTACAATTGTTGTAATTAGAACACAAATTAGCCATTTTGACTTTATTTATCGTTGATGTATTAGCTGGGCAGATGAAGGTGGAAGCTACCCAGTTGTTCATGAAAAGCAAAAGGAGAGATGTACATGAACATACAGCAAAGTGATGTTTTGAACAGTCTGATTGTAGAGCCTTTTATTAATCAGCGTGTTCTTGCCGAGCAGTGTGGACATTCCCTTGGAATTGTCAACCGCTCTATAAAAGAATTGATTAAAGATGGTTATATCAATGATGATATACAGCCGACAAAAAAGGCAATCAAAGAGTATCGAGCAAAGGCACCAAGAAATGCAATTATCTTGGCAGCGGGCTACGGAATGCGAATGGTGCCAATCAACATGGAAACCCCTAAAGCTTTGTTGGAAGTGAATGGTGAACGATTGATTGAGCGCCTCATCAAG
>CAYMGZ010000545.1:0-2028 GCA_964390095.1 uncultured Lachnospiraceae bacterium
AAACAGTGGATAAAATCGCGGCAGATGCATTTTATAATAACAGGAAAATCACTTCGGTCCGTATCCCGGATTCCGTTACGGAGATCGGGGAAGAAGCTTTTAATTTTTGTACAAGATTAAAGTCGGTATGGATGGGGGATTCTGTCACGAAAGTGGGGGAGTTTGTATTTCTTCATTGTTCCCGGCTTACCAATATCCGTCTATCCAACCAAATTGAAGAACTTCCAACCGGAACGTTCCAATATTGTTACCGGCTAAAAGAACTGACATTGCCGGAGAGGATCAAGACAGTGGAGGATCAAGCCCTTTGGATTGCCACGGACAGCCAGATCACAGTACCGACAGGAATCCATAAAATGTACGGTGTTCCTTCGGGGGGGGATCATTTATGTCACGGAAAAGGATCAAATATCAGAATCTTCCGCCCTGAAAGGTTTGGTGTTCCATGAGATAAAGGAGCTTGCTTTAAACAATACGGAATTGGTTCTAAAGGTCGGCGAAAAATATCCCCTTCGCTTTAACAGTGGTGCGAAAGCCGCATGGAAATCGAGCAGAAAATCCGTCGCGGCCGTCGGGCAGACCGGGAATATTTATGCGAAAAAACCGGGAACCACGGTAATTACCGCGACAATTTATGGGAAGGAGTATAGCTGTACAGTGAAGGTTGTGGAAAGATAAGGGTTATTTTCAGTATATGGCATTATGGAAACATTCTGGGGCCATAGCTTTTGTTGTAACGAAGGGGTGAGAAAAAAAGCGGCCTTTTCTTAGTGGAAAACCTTTCGGATTTATTTGAAAGAAGCTAGTTTCCCACGTATAATGAAATCAGTGGGAAGGCAGGGAAGACTTCTTTCTTAATAAATCCGTGAAATGGAAGTATCAAGAAATATGATACAACATCAAACCCGGAAAAGCATCTGGGGCAGGCCATGACCTTGCAATTTTTTAACAAAGGGTATGGATTTTTGGTGGAACACATTCATGTGTTTATCGTGAATTCCTAAATTCCTGTAGTTGACAAATCCATTCCGAAATATTATCATAAACTATAGTTTTTACAAAGCCTAAAGCAGCGGGAAAACCTTCCCGCTGCTTTAGCATCCTATAAATTTGCGCAAAACCAGAAAAGGATTTAGCATATATTTTGCGCAGACGATTTGGGATGGGGCTGGCTTTGTGGTAATTAGTAATACTAACTAGATTTGGAGGATCAGGCAGTGCAGGATTATTCACAGGAAATAAAGAAAAGAAGGACATTTGCGATTATTTCCCATCCGGACGCAGGAAAGACGACCCTTACGGAGAAGCTTTTGCTCTACGGGGGGGCGATCAACCTTGCTGGTTCGGTCAAGGGAAAGAAGACCGCGAAGCATGCGGTCTCGGACTGGATGGAAATCGAGAAGGAGCGTGGGATTTCGGTGACTTCGTCGGTCATGCAGTTTGATTATGATGGTTATTGTATCAACATCCTTGATACGCCGGGGCATCAGGATTTCTCGGAGGATACCTACCGCACGCTGATGGCGGCGGATTCGGCGGTCATGGTGATTGATGGCTCGAAAGGCGTGGAGGCGCAGACCATCAAATTGTTCAAGGTTTGCGTGATGCGGCATATTCCGATTTTTACGTTTATCAACAAGATGGACCGCGAGGCGAAGGATACGTTTGAGTTGCTTGATGATATCGAGACAGTGCTTGGGATTGCAACCTGTCCGGTCAATTGGCCGATCGGTTCGGGAAAGCGGTTCCAGGGCGTGTACGACCGGGAAACGAAAACGATTTCGCGATTTACGGCGGCAAACAACGGGATGAAGGAGGTGGATTCGGTCGAGGTAACGATTGGGGATGCAAGGACGGATGAGATCATTGGGAAGGAAGCACATGACAAGCTGTCGGAGGAGATTGAGCTTTTGGACGGTGCGGCACAGGCCTTTGACCTTGCGGCGGTGCGTGCGGGCAATTTAACACCGGTGTTTTTCGGGTCGGCGCTGACCAATTTTGGTGTAAAGACATTTCTTTCGCATTTCC
>CAYMGZ010000546.1:0-2025 GCA_964390095.1 uncultured Lachnospiraceae bacterium
ACTGCTTCTTAACAGATTGATACTTCCTACAAAATTAGACTTCCCGCTGCCGTTTTCCCCATAAATCGTGACAAATTTTTTAGCACCCTTATTTCCATTTCTAAAATCGAAAATAACATCTTTAAAGGACATAAAATTCTTCAATTTAACATAAGTAAACATTTTCCTTCACCTCCGACTCCATTGCGATATTCTCTCAATTTTTTCAGAAGATTTCAATTTTTGTTACATTATATATCATTTTACTCAATCTTTCAATATCTATTCATCATACTTTATCTTTTTTTAAGTTTTCATACAAATTTCAACAAAAGTGCTTATGCTAACTCCGCATTCTATTTTGGGTTGAGTACACGGCTGCAAATATCAACTTCCCCTTTGTTGATGCCTGCCCTTTTTTACGATATCATAAAAATATCCGGATCATAACAGGTGCAGCCGTTTTGGAACAGAAGCGCCTGATGGGTGCATGGAAATACAGTGGGAAAGAGGAGGGATTGATTATGATTGACCGTGAACAGATTGGAATCAGGATAGGGGCGCTGCGGAAAAAAGCGGGGTTATCACAACAGGCACTGGCGGAAAAGCTTGGGGTCAGTGCGCAGGCAGTCAGCAAGTGGGAGGGTGGTAAAAATCTGCCGGATATCGATTTGTTCCGCGAGCTGGCGTGGGTTTTTGACATGACGATCGACAGCATTGTGGAGGGTGATCTGTCGTTTGTCCAAAAGACCGGAAAAAAGGATCTCCCCGCCAATGTGGCGGCACTCGCACCCGAAGCGGAAAGGCGCAGGCTCCTGCAAAGCCTTGTACCGTACTGTTCGGATGCGGAGCTCTATCATATCGCAAAGGAATTGGCAGACGGAAACCTGGAGCTGTCGCTGGCGGCCGGTATCAAACGAAAAGGGGAGAGAATGGAAAAAATGGTTTCGATTCCCTGCGGGGTTTTTGGGGAAGCCACACTGCGGGAGACTGCACCGTATTTTTCGAAGGCCCTTGGGGAAATGATGGGCGGTACGGAACCAGGGCTGCGGCGTATTGCTGATCTAATGCGCTGCCCCCAATGTGGGGAAAAGTTACGGCTTTTGAACCAGGATGAGAAGGAAACGTATTTTGCCTGCAATCATAAGCACCGTTATGATGTTGTGGATGGAGTTGTAGATTTTGGTTCCCGCGAAATCCCGGGGGAGCTGTGGTCGTTATTTTTGAAGAATTATAAGGATTATCTGAACCAGCAGCGTTATCCAGGAAATCCGCGTTATCAGATGGGGAAAGTTCCCTGCTGTGAGCTGCGCTGGCAGACGGTGGAGAAACTGCGTCCCCGGATGATCTTAGACATTGCCTGCGGTACCTGCACCGGCCTCAAATACGATTTGCAGCGCATCAACTGGCCGTGCCTTGTGGTTATGACGGATCTCTCGCACCGTATCCTCAAATATAACAAACGGTATTTCAGCGAGGAGATGGTCAATCCTTATGTGGATATTGTTTGCCTTGCCTGCGACTGTGCCCATCTGCCCATCGAAAGCGGAAGCGTTGATATGGTCGTTTCCAACGCCGGGTTTGAAAGTATGCAGTCAAAAATGATGGATGGTTTCCGGGAGGGATACCGCGTGTTAAAACCGGGCGGACATGCGGTTTACAATATCAGTATCGTTGGGAACCACGATTCGGAAAACACAAAAAAATGGGAGCGTTTATACCGGTCGCTGGATGCGTCCTATTCCCTGCACGAAAAGTTATTTGATCTTGGGGAGTGGGAGGACATCTGCAAGGATACCGGGTATTTATCGACCGAGGCAAAAGAAGTTTACGGGGAGCTGCCAGCGCCTAGGGGCGATGTGTTTCCTTTTGAAAATGAAATCCTGCAGTGGATGGGGGAATATCTGTGTGTATCCAGGAAGTAGGAATCGAGTAGGGGAGGATTCATCCGACCCTACTCGCCGCGCAACCCTACCCGCCACGCCAGCAACAAATTCCGCTGCGTGGATCTGCGCATAAAAAAATTCATCACTCACTCCTTCAAAT
>CAYMGZ010000547.1:0-2023 GCA_964390095.1 uncultured Lachnospiraceae bacterium
CAGAAAGCCCTTCCCCCGGTCATTGGTACTGGAAGGGAACATGCGGAACTTAAAAAACAGCATGTTCCCGGACAGTGCCGGAAGGGATTTCTGGAAGCTGTGCGGACAGAAAGCCCTTCCCCCGGTCATTGGTACTGGAAGGGAACATGCGGAACTTAAAATAGGAGGACCTATCGATTTGAAAAAGATCATTGACCAATTGGCGGAGCAATTAAAATCAGTGTTTGTGAAGTGCGGGTACGAGGAAAGGTTCGGGATGGTCTCGGTCTCAAACCGCCCGGACTTATGCCAGTACCAGTGCAACGGTGCGATGGCGGCAGCAAAGCAGTATAAGAAGGCTCCAATCGAAATCGCGCGGGAGGTCGTGGCAAACTGTCAGGACAACCCGATGTTTTCAAAATGTGAGGCAGTGATGCCGGGTTTTATCAACATTACCCTGTCAAGCCAATTCCTTTCCGGGACGCTTGCGGCGATGGCGGCGGAGGAAAAGCTTGGGGCAACGCCTGACACGCCGAAAAATGTTGTGATTGATTATGGTGGGCCAAACGTGGCAAAGCCGTTGCATGTCGGGCATCTGCGCTCCGCGATCATCGGGGAGTCCATCAAGAGGATGAAACGTTTCATGGGAAACAAAGTCACAGGGGACATCCATTTAGGCGACTGGGGCCTGCAGATGGGCCTGATCATTGAGGAATTGCGCGACAGACAGCCGGGGCTTGTTTACTTTCAGGAAGGTTATACGGGGGAATACCCAAAGGAACCGCCGTTTACCCTTGGGGAACTGGAAGAAATCTATCCGGCGGCATCGGCAAAATCCAAGGAAGATGAGGAGTTTAAAGAGCGTGCCCATCAGGCCGTTTTGCGGATACAGAACGCGGAACCGGCATATTTTGCGCTCTGGCAGCATATCATGTCCGTTTCGCTGCCGGATTTGCGGAAGAATTATGATAACCTGAATGTATTTTTTGATGTCTGGAAGGGCGAGAGCGATGTGAAGCCGTATATCGCGGATATGGTGGATGACCTTGTGGCGCGCGGGATCGCGCATGAGAGCCAGGGGGCGCTTGTGGTGGAGGTTGCCGAGGAAAAGGATACAAAAGAGCTGCCGCCATGCATTGTGCGCAAATCGGATGGTGCGGCGATTTACGCGACCTCAGACCTTGCAACCATCCTTGAGCGGGAGAAGCTCTACCACCCGGACCAGTATATTTATCTGGCGGACAAGAGGCAGGAACTGCATTTTACGCAGGTGTTCCGCACGGCGCGCAAGGCGGGGTATGTAGCGCCGGAAACGAGGATGGACTATATCGGGTTCGGCACGATGAACGGGAAGGACGGCAAGCCGTTCAAGACCCGCCAGGGCGGCGTGATGCGTCTGGAATACCTGTTAAAAGAGGTGGAGGACGCGGTTTATGCAAGAATACAGGAAAACCGCACGATGGATGAGGAGGAAGCACGCGCGACCGCGAAGGTCGTGGGGCTGGCAGCGGTCAAGTACGGCGATTTGTCCAACCAGGCATCGAAGGACTATGTTTTTGACGTGGAACGTTTTGCCTCTTTTGAGGGGAATACGGGGCCTTATATCCTCTACACGATGGTGCGCATCAAATCCATCCTTGCAAAATACAAAGAGCAGGGTGGCAGGGAACCGGACATGGGCGCGCTTTTCGGGCAGACAGGCAGGGAATACGGCGTGGCGGAGACCGACTTAATGCTTGCAGCGTCGCGTTTTGCGGATATGGTGGAAAAAGCGGCGGAGGAGCTCGCGCCGCACCGGGTATGCCAATATATTTATGATTTGTCCAATGCGTTTAACAGTTTTTACCATGAGAACCGGATTTTGGCGGAGGAGGACGGTGCGAAGCAGGCGCAGTGGATCGCACTGATCGCGCTGGTGCTGCGGATTCTGGGTGTATGTATCGATCTGTTGGGATTTGAGGCACCGGACCGCATGTAAGCGTGAATGAACTTCGAGATTAGAGCAGTTTTTTGATTGTAAGTTCATTCACACGGAAGAATCGAG
>CAYMGZ010000548.1:0-2012 GCA_964390095.1 uncultured Lachnospiraceae bacterium
CTTTGCGGCGGTGGTGACTTGCGCGGTTGTATCATACTATAACCCGGAACTTGTGATACATATGGAAGAACCGGATATTTATTTTGATATCCTGCAGAGTTTTTTGATCGTCTCCATCATCATTGGCATCCTGATCCGCTTCCAGCTCAGCCTCTATAAGAAAAAGAGCGAGGAACTCGAAAAGCAGACAGAGCAGCTGGAATTGCAGGCAAAGCAGCTGGAGGAGCAAACCGTACAGCTTGAGGCGGCAATTGAGCAGGCGGAGGCGGCGAACCAGGCAAAGAGGGATTTTCTTGCGAACATGAGCCATGAGATCCGCACGCCGTTAAATGTCGTGCTGGGCATGAACGAAATGATCCGCCGTGAGAGCACGGAGCCGATCGTGCAAAAATATGCAAATAAAATTGAGGCTTCCGGTAATATTCTGCTTTCCCTAATCAATGATGTTCTTGATTTTTCGAAGATTGAGGCGGGGAACATGCAGCTTGTCCCGGTGCAGTACCAGTTAAGTTCCGTAATCAGCGACATCGTACTTCTAATCACGGAGCGCATGCGCGGCAAGGATTTAAAGCTGGAACTGCGGATTGACGAGGCACTGCCCTGTGTCCTTTATGGTGACGAGGTGCGCATCAAGCAGATCATGCTGAACTTATTGAACAATGCCGTGAAATATACAGAAAAAGGCAAGATCACATTTACTGTTTCCGGCAAGAGAAATGATGAAGGGAAATTTTTGCTGTATGTGTCAGTAAAGGACACGGGGATCGGCATCCGCGAGGAAGACATCCACAAGCTGGCACATGCCTTCCAGAGGGTGGATGAAAAACGGAACATCAATGTGGAGGGAACGGGGCTGGGGCTTAGTATCACCCAGAATTTCCTGATCATGATGGGGAGCGTGCTGGAGGTGGAGAGCGAGTATGGAAAGGGATCAAATTTCTTCTTCTTTGTGGAACAGCCGGTAGTGGATGAGCGCCCGATCGGAAAGATCAACCCATATGAGCTGCATTCCGAAGCAGCTGCGGCCGCAGTGACCTACACTGCCCCGGAGGCGGAGGTTTTGGTGGTGGATGATAACCGCATGAACCTTGATGTGTTCCGCGCCCTGTTAAAGAAAACGAGGGTCCGCGTCATGACGGCATCGAGCGGCAAGGAATGCCTGCGGCTCGTAAAGCGGCAGGAATTTGATATTATTTTCCTCGACCATATGATGCCGGAGCTGGACGGTGTCGAGACCTTAAAGCAGTTGAAGGCGATGGAAGATAATCTCTCCCAGAATGCCCCGGTCATTGCTTTGACCGCAAATGCGGTGGTTGGTGCGAAGGAGGAATACATAGCGGAGGGGTTTGCGGATTACCTGTCAAAGCCGGTGCAGGGGAGTACCCTGGAGAAAATGGTGCGCGCTTATCTGCCGGACCGTCTGGTGCGTGAGGAAAAGAGCGGGAAGGACGGGAAAGACGGGAAGAAAAATGCTTCCGGAACGGAAAAAGAAAATGCCGGAACGGTACCGGCTGAGGGTGAGGAAGCAGCGGCGGCACGGGAAAAGGATCCTGCAAACGGGCAGGCATCCGGGGTGGAACTTTGTGAGGATATCGCACAGGAAAAATTCCCTGGGGAGAAGCTTTTATGTGCCCACCATATCCGCGCGGCACGCGCATTGCCGTATTTTGGTGATGATGTGGAAATGTATCTGGAAATACTGGAAGAATTTGGGGCTGGCATGCCGGAGCGTGTCGTTAAGCTGGAAGCGGCGGCGTGGGATTGTGAATCATATGCGGTTTTGGTGCATGCACTGAAATCCAACGCGAAAAATGTCGGTGCGGAGACGCTTGGCGTGATGGCATACGAGCATGAGAAAGCGGCAAAGAGCGGCATGCGCGATTATATCCTGCAGGGTTTTGCGGAGCTTAAGGAAGAAATGGAAATCGTGAGCCATGGGATTAAGAAATTTTTGAGGGAATACCGGAAGAAATAGAACGAACGGGGCTGCCGTAAGGCAGCCCTGAAATGTT
>CAYMGZ010000549.1:0-2007 GCA_964390095.1 uncultured Lachnospiraceae bacterium
GTCACTACGGGGGTGCGGCGGAATTAGGCCTTGAAAAAGATGAAATAATTTACATATAAAGGATAAATGTATTGCACAGCCCGGAATTCTGCCGGACTTTGTATTGACATTTCTGCCGGGCGGCGTTATGCTGTGTTAAAATTTTGTACGGAGGGATGTTTTTATGAAAAAACGATCATCAAGATTATTGTCACTGTTTCTCGTTTTCTGTTTTATGGTTTCCATGGTTTCTATGGTTCCGGCAGAAGCTGCCGCGCTGAAAATGAGTAAGGCGAAGGCGGTTTTGGAGGTTGATGCCACGTTAAAATTAAAGCTTGGCTCCTTGGAGGGCACGGAATCAAAATGGTCTTCGAGCGATAAACAAGTAGCGTCCGTATCAAAATCCGGCACCGTGACGGCGAAATCGGAAGGCAGTGCGACAATAACGGCAATGTACGATAGCAAGAAATACACTTGCGAAGTGACGGTGGTTGACAGCAATAAGGCGGGCGGCACAGAATCCGCGGCGGTTTTGGTGCCGATGGCAACCACAGCGCCTGGGCTGACCAAAACGCCGACCAAAGCACCGACCCCTACGCCAACGATTGCCCCAACAGCCACGCCAACCCCTACGCCAGCAAAACAAAATACGACGACCTATGTTTTAAATATTTCTACGAAAAAATTTCACCATACTTGGTGTTCCAGCGTCAAGCAGATGAAAGCTTCGAATAAGCGGACGATGGAAAGCACGTATGAGGAGATGGTAAGTTTGGGATATTCGCCTTGTAAAAAGTGTTTGCGGTAAGGAGAAATTGGGAAAGCATGGAACAGTTGCGCATATTCCTTCTCGTCTGCGACTGAATGGAACGGACCGAAATACAACGTTGGCGGAGAAGAAGAACTTTCTGATAAACGGGGCAGGCAAAAACCAGATGGAGAGGTCGGAATGCCTGCCCCTGCTTTTTATCAACTATTCCGGTAATGTTTATATTTTTTTAGGAATAGCATTGGCTATAACAATGAGTGGATATAATTGCAATAGCCGGTGCTATGCAGGCATAACATAACGTCTCATATACAAATCCCCCTTTCTTTCCGGACATACTTTTATTCTATGAAAAACTAAAATTTGAAAAAAATCAGGAATCCCCATCAAAAAACGCAGTGACAAAAACCGCGGGCGAATTCCAATAAATGGTTACTTCATTCAGCGAAAAGCAGCCATAATCATCGAGGTAGCATTTCATTGGCGGTGTGCCGGACGGAATGGCGCGTCTGCCGGGCTCGTCGGCCGGATGGGCGTTTGGCCCACCGGATACAAAGCCGGGGATTGGCTCGTCGATGCCATCGGCAAAGATGGTGCGCATATGCGGATGGCGGCAGGAGCGTTGCCCGTACCCTGTCACATAACTGTAGCCAAGCGCGTTGCGGCCGAGCAGATAGTGCAGCTGTGCCAATGCGGCATCTTTATAATCTTGTTCCCCGGTAAAAAGAAATCCAAGGATGAGCAGGATTCCCTTGTTCATCAATACCATATTGCTGCCCCAATGGTAGTCTTTTTCGGACATGGCCACGAGGTAGGCACTCTGGTGAAGTTCCCTAAGGCAGGTATCTGCGGCTGCGATGAATCCTGCGATGAGTTCCCTCCGGAAAAGGAGCATTTGTTCGGCTTCCTTTTGGTAACGCCCGAAAATGGCTTGGTTGGTGGACAGAGACGGGCTGCCATGCAGAAGTTCCATCCGTGCACCTTCCCCAAACACCGGGTTTGTAAGGAAAGCGAGTGCGCCAAAGCCGCCCGTCTGTGCGTACCCGAGCGCGGTTTTTGGGAAATCTTCCTGATACAGTGAGGAAAATGCGTTAAAAAAGCCTATTTCGCCAGTCAGCGAAAAAAGTTCTGCCGCCGCCCAGAAACGCTCGTCGCAGTCGGAAGAATCCCCGTATTCCCCCGTGCCGCTGCCCTCCGGGTTGGTGAATGCGATCATTTCCTGATGGTTTTCCAGAAAACCCCATGAAAGGAGCGCCGCG
>CAYMGZ010000550.1:0-1981 GCA_964390095.1 uncultured Lachnospiraceae bacterium
GAATCCCCGGCCATCGCAGAAGACGCACAGACACCGGCCGTGAAAAAGGTGCGCAGGGAGAGCCGGAAGGAGATGGCTGCCCGCAAGAAACGGGAGCACATGAAATATGAATTAAAGCGTGAGATGACGCAGGAGGAAGAAGCCGCCCCGGAGGAAAAAGCGTTACAGCCGGAGAGGAAAGCGCCTTCGCGCGAGGCCATGGAGCAGCTGGCAGCAGCAATTGAACTCTTAAAAAAGGAAAACGCATTGGAGGATGCCGCCCCGCTTTTGGCAGCACAAATCAGCAAGGACCAGGAAAACGGTGCATTGATTGAGGAAGTTTTGCGGGAATTTCTGGTTTGAGAATAAGAATCCGGGCAAATGGGAACATTCGGGTAAATGAAAGTTTATTCGGATTAGTAAATCCGTCCAAATGAGAAATCCATCCGACTGTCCGGATGAAAAATCCGTTCGGAAGAAAAATCCAGGCGTATTTAAAATCCAAACGTATTTAAAATCCATATGGATTTTGGACAAAAAAACATTGCAAGGAACCGGACAGTCTGGTAAAATAATGGTAGTGCCAATTGTTGGCAGAAAACAAATGCCGGTCCACAAAAAAAGTGGTATCCGGAAGAAACTATCTGACATATTAATAAAGGAGACGATGATTATGACAAACGTAACATTTGATTACAGCGCGGCAAAGAAATTTATCCGTGAGGACGAGATTGGCCATATGAAAAAAGCGGCGGAAGCTGCGAAGGCGGAACTTCTTGGGAAAACCGGCGCAGGGAATGATTTCCTTGGCTGGATTGACCTCCCGGTGGATTACGATAAGGAGGAGTTTGCGCGCATCCAGGCGGCGGCAAAAAAAATCCAGGGGGATTCCGAGGTGCTTTTGGTCATCGGGATCGGCGGTTCCTACCTTGGGGCGCGCGCAGCCATTGAGTTTTTGCGCCACAGCTTTTACAATTCCGTTTCCAAAGAGGTGCGTAAGACACCGGAAATTTATTATGTCGGCAACAATATCAGCAGCACTTATATTACACACCTGATGCAGGTGATCGGTGACCGTGATTTCTCGGTGAATATCATCAGCAAGTCCGGAACGACGACGGAGCCGGCGATCGCATTCCGCGTATTCAAGAAAATGCTCATTGAGAAATATGGGAAGGCGGAAGCGTCTAAGCGCATCTATGCGACGACGGATAAGGCGCGGGGGGCGCTCAAGAACCTTGCGACGGAAGAGGGTTATGAGACTTTTGTAGTCCCGGATGATGTCGGCGGGCGTTTTTCGGTGCTCACGGCAGTCGGCCTGCTTCCGATCGCGGTCAGCGGTGCGGACATCAAGGCGTTGATGGAAGGGGCGGCAAGCATGCGTGAGAGGTGCCTCACGAAGCCGTTTGAGGAGAATGATTCTATGCTCTACGCGACCGTGCGCAACATCCTGCTGCGCAAGAACAAGTCGATTGAAATCCTCTGCAATTACGAGCCGTCGCTGCATTATGTCGGCGAGTGGTGGAAACAGCTTTACGGTGAGAGCGAGGGCAAGGACCAGAGGGGGATCTTCCCGGCGGCAGTGGATTTAACAACGGACCTGCACTCGATGGGGCAGTTTATCCAGGATGGACAGCGCACGATGTTTGAGACGGTCATCAACCTCGAGACACCGACCTGCGAGGTCATCCTTGAGAAAGAGGAAGTTGACCTTGACGGCCTGAATTACCTTGCGGGCAAGAGCGTTGATTTCATCAACAAGAGCGCAATGAAGGGAACGAGGCTGGCGCACACGGATGGCAATGTGCCAAACCTTCTTGTCAACCTCCCTGCGCAGACGGAGTTTTCGCTTGGCGAACTGTTTTATTTCTTTGAGTTTGCATGTGGC
Source organism: uncultured Lachnospiraceae bacterium (assembly GCA_964390095.1). Lineage (GTDB taxonomy): Bacteria > Bacillota > Clostridia > Lachnospirales > Lachnospiraceae > RGIG4057. The sequence continues at coordinate 1,868 of CAYMGZ010000550.1, forward strand.
ATCTCAGGCTATCTGCTCGGGGTTAACCCGTTCGACCAGCCGGGTGTTGAGAGCTACAAGAAAAATATGTTTGCGCTGCTCGGAAAGCCGGGATTTGAGGAATTGGGGAAGGAA
>CAYMGZ010000551.1:0-1965 GCA_964390095.1 uncultured Lachnospiraceae bacterium
AAGGTATGCGGCGGGGTTCCATGGACGCATGAGGCAAGTGTGTCATGCGTGTGATGGTAAAAAAGATGTGAGAGGCTTCGGGTAACGGGGTCTCTCACATCTTTTTTGGCGGTTGGCTGTTAAATGTCCGAGGGCTGCAGATGGGTTTGTTTTTCCCAGGCAATTACATAATGCCCTCCCCCGCATCAAGCAAAAATCCGTGAATGTGGTTATTTCCCAAGCGCCGTCTTCTGAGCCACCACCGTTGTTTTATCATAGCACGCAAATGTACTTTCCACCAATTCCTTGTCCGGTTTTGGCGTAAACAAGCTGACAACCGGCACGATCACCAGCCCCAAAAGCATTGTGATTGCCCCGCAGTTGATCGGCGAGCGCATGATTTCCGGCAGTATTTTCGGTGCAACCATATCGACAATCATAATTACCGACCCAAACGCGAACGAAACATAGCATGCCGCTTTTGTCGTTTTCTTCCAGTACAGGGAATACAAAAACGGTGCCAAAAACGACCCGGCAAGCGCACCCCACGAGATACCCATCAGCTGCGCGATAAAAGTGATGTTGCTCTTATACTGCACGAGTGCGATTACCGCGGAAATTGCAATAAATACCACCACCAGTACGCGGATCATCAAAAGCTGTTTTTTCTCGCTCATTTTCTTGATGAAATTATCTTTTAAAAAGTCGATCGTCAGCGTGGAGCTTGACGCGATCACCAGCGAGGAGAGTGTGGACATCGAGGCGGAAAGCACAAGGATGACCACGAGCGCGATCAGCGCCGGCCCAAGGTTTTGCAGCATGGTCGGGATAATGGAGTCGTATCCGTTCTTCGCCACGTCAATCTGCCCCGAAAACAGCCGTCCGAAGCCGCCGAGGAAATAGCAGCCGCCCGCCACGACAAGCGCAAAGATGGTGGAAATGATCGTGCCTTTCTGGATTGCCCCCTCATCCTTGATCGCGTAAAATTTCTGCACCATCTGCGGCAGCCCCCAAGTGCCGAGCGAAGTCAGGATCACCACAAAGAGCAGGTTTAACGGGTCAGGGCCAAAGAAGGAGGCAAACACGCCCGGCGCGTCGGAGACTGCGGCATCGGATACCTGCGCAAGCCCCTCGTAAGCCGCCATAAAGCCGCCCTTGCTGTTGATGATCGCCGCGATGATCACAACAATCCCCACAAGCATGATGATCCCCTGGATAAAGTCATTGATCGCAGTTGCCATATAGCCGCCCGCAATGACATAGACCGCGGTCAGTACGGCCATCAGGACGATGCAGACGGAATAATCAATGTCAAACGCCATCCCGAACAGCCGTGAAAGCCCGTTGTAGAGGGAGGCGGTGTACGGGATCAGGAAAATAAAAATAATGACGGATGCAATGATTTTTAGCGGTTTGCTTGCAAAGCGCTCGCCGAAAAACTGCGGCATGGTCGCGGAATTTAAATGCTGCGTCATAATGCGCGTGCGCCGCCCTAAGACCACCCACGCAAGCAGCGAGCCAATGATCGCGTTGCCGATGCCCGCCCAGGTCGCGGCGATGCCATATTTCCAGCCGAACTGCCCGGCATAGCCGACAAAGACGACGGCGGAGAAATATGAAGTACCGTAAGCGAAGGCGGTCAGCCAAGGACCGACACTCCTGCCGCCGAGCACGAAGCCGTTCACGTCCGTGGCGTGTTTGCGGCAGTACAGGCCAATCCCGATCAGGACGGCGAAGTAAAGGAGTAAGATCAAGATTTTCATAGAGAACCTCCAATGTTTTATTTTATTGCTTTGACGCTTTGACGCTTTTAACCGACAAAGCAAAAACTTGTTACAAGGTTAACACATAAATCGGCAAAAGTCAACTTATTTTAACTCTTCTGGTTTTGGTTATGGTATCGGATGCCAGAAAGAAAATTTTTGATTTTCGTTCTTGACAAATTGATGGAAGCGCGATAAAATACAATACAAGATTTATTGGTTC
>CAYMGZ010000552.1:0-1962 GCA_964390095.1 uncultured Lachnospiraceae bacterium
ACCCAATAATGGATGATACCGGATCGGGTTTTATATTTTTTTTCTGTCATTTCAGAGGACTTAAAGTGCCCATGTAGTGTGGGGATGATTTTGGAGTTTCGTGGAAGTGCCTGCAAGAAGCAGTGAAAGGTGGGGGCTTATGTTTGGTTTCCTGAAAAAAGTCGGGAAGGTGAATCAGCTTGAGAAAATTGCCCGGGAGCTTGAGATGAATATGTCGAATAATTATAAGGATGCCGCACAGGAGAATTTCCGGGAGTTTGAACAGGTTTTAAATGGGCTTGAGCTGGAGGGTAAAATCAGCGAAGCCCAGGTTTCCGTGTACAGGAAAAAGCTGTCTGCTTACAAACAGAAATTGAAGAATTATACGCACAAGGATCAAAAGGTGACGTGGATGCTGTGAAATGGAATTATGGTTTGTGATGATAGGAAAGGCCGGCAGGTCTTGGTTTGTGTTGAAAATATTTGTATTGTTAGCAGTGTTTTGTCATGTCTTTTTGTGTGTTTTTTCGTATGGTTTGTGATCTCTTAACTTTCTTTTATCCCCCAAAATGATAACAAGGAAATAGCATGTTCCCGGACAGTGCAGGGTTGTTTTCCGGGATGGTGCTTATGGGAATTCCTGTTCCAGTGGACGATTTCTGGCGGGAAGCCCGAGGAATAAGACAGGAGGTGGATTTTTTGGAAATTTTAAAAAAATTGTTTGCGGATGCCACCGTGCATTTCAGGCGGGTTCTCGAAAAACTTTCGGGCAACCAGCTTTTGGCGGAACAGGATTTTGCCGAGACAAAACGGCTGATGGAGGAGCTTTGCAGGGAGCAGGAACGATGTGTAAAAACGTTGGGTGAGGAAGGGATCACCGGGCTGGAAGGCCAGACGGTTGATGACTTGGCCGAGCTTTTGCAAAAGAAGGAGGAGCAAAAGACGCACATGCGGAAACTGCATGGCATGGTGGCGGAATTTTTGTCCGTCCGCCCGCTTTTCGATGGGTATCAAAAGGAGTTAGGGTGCATGCAGGAGGAGCTTGCTTCCTGTGATGACGAAGCCCTTGTGCGGATGGAGGAGTGCGGGGAATTGGAACCGTACCGGGATTTTATCAAATGTGTCAGGGAGATACAGCCGGACCGGGAGGTGGTGCATTCCCTTGCCGACCGTTTTGGGCGGGAATTGGCTTTTGCGCTTTTATACCATGAGCTGGGGTTTGTAAGCGGGGAGGATTCTGCGGTTTTGGGAGAAGGTGCCGTGGTTTCGGAGACGGATCTTCCGGTTTTGGCAGCGGATTCCATGATTCCGGCGGAGGGTGTTGCAGGCTTGTCGGAAGACGTTACGGTTCCGGCGGGGGATGTCGCAGGCTTGGCGGAGGATGTTACGGTTCCGGCGGAGGGTGTTGCAGGCTTGGCGGAGGATGTTGTGGTTTCTGCCGAGGGTATTGCATCCTTGGCAGCTTTATCGGAGGATGTTACGGTTCCTGCCGAGGATGTTGCGGCTCCGGTCACAGATGTTGCGGTTTTAGCGGAAGATACCGCTGCCTTGGCAGCAAGTACGGCATCTTCAGAAAAAGCACAAGAAACCCCGGAAGAATGCGGCGGCGGGCTAAGGCCGCTCCGTCCGGTGCAAAGGCGCAACATTACGCAGAAAATGCTCCGGGATGGTTTGAAAGGGGTGCCGGTAATGGCACAGGATTTATTGATTTCGCTGAGCCAATTTGGGGTTTTAAGTGCAAAACTGGTAGTGTGGTTTACTTCCCTGTACCAGGGGATCAAACAAGTGGATGCTGTAATGTATGAGGGGAAAGTAGAGGAATCCTTTCAGGTACTTTTGGATAAAGGGCTTGTGGCAGGATACCGGACGGTGGAAGATGACATTATTTATTGTTTGACGGAATACGGCTACAAGCTGGTATTTCTCAAAGGGATTACAGGAACGTTGGGAGGAAAGGAAAGCAGGGGGAAACATAGAAGATAC
>CAYMGZ010000553.1:0-1960 GCA_964390095.1 uncultured Lachnospiraceae bacterium
CGCACGAATAAGCAAAAAGAGTATATTGAGAAATTTAATAAAATATTTGAATTTATAGATAATAATTATACAGAAGATATATCCCTGGAGACGGTGGCAGACATCGCAGGTTTTTCGAAATTCCATTTTTCGCGCCTGTTCAAGCAGTTTACGGATACTTCGTTCTATGACTACCTAAACCTGCGGCGGATCAAAGCGGCGGAAAACCTTTTGCTCGACCCTTCCCTGCCGATCACGGAAATTGCACTGCAGTCCGGGTTTTCCAGCATTTCCACCTTCAACCGGGTTTTTAAGGCTTTCAAAAAATGTACCCCAAGTGAGTTCAAGGAGCTATACCGCATCCGGAACCGGGGTATGAAATAAAATAGTCCTATGTGGTTTTTAGATTTTTCCTGTTTTTGCATAATCCGTCGTTTTTCCCACATACTAAGCCTGCCCCATGTCCATCCGTGGAACGGACACGGGGCAGGCTTCCTTATCCCTGAGTAATCAAGCGCCAATCAAAACAGCGCAGAAACGGAGATTTTTTATGGTGGAAAATGTTGAACTTCCAATCGGCTTCACCCTGGAATTGGCAAAGCATTCCGACATTATGGCACAGTTTGCCAGACTGCCGAAAAAACAGCAGAATGCCATTGTGGACGGGGCACGGCATATCACGTCCAAGAACGAGATGCGGCACTATGTCGAGAACATGTTTGAGGAACCCGCGCAGTAACTACCGCCTGCTCTTATGCCATTTTACCGTTTTGCGGTCCCGAACCGCCTGCAAGTTCCATCCCCGGACAGCCACGCACAAACTCCTTTAGGAGCGGGGCGTGGCTGCTTCCGATCAGAACCAGTACACGTTTTTTGTCCATACATAAATTCTGCAGGTTCGAGAAAATCTTCAAATTCCTCTCATACCATTGTGCCGCGAGCCTCGCACCCTCGTAAGCCCCCTTGTTGACCGCGTTCATGCTCAGGTACATTGCGTGGTCAAGCGCAAGATAGCGCGCATCGTTGTGGATACGCCAGAGTGCCAAAATCGTTTTTTCCGAATCTTCATACGTATCCTCCAGATACTGCATCAGCTCGGCGAACGGCTTTTTCACTGCATCCCCCGCAATGGCGGCAAGTTCATCGGAAAGCTCCATATCCTCATCAATCGCGTAAATATGGGGATGGCCAAGTTTTTTTGCCAGACGGAACCCCACCTGCACAGCCTCATTGCACGTTGTCAATTCGCTCTCGTGCCCGTATGTCGTCAGCTTTCCATACGAGTGCGGGGAAATGGTATCCCCTGCAGAAAAGTTTTGGTAAAACACATCGATTTTTTCCTGCTCCCGCACCGGAAGCTCGATGGCAACCGTATCCGGCTGCCATTTTGCCAGTTCCCCCACAAAAACTTCTATCTCCCTTTGCGTCTTTCCCGAAAAAATGTCAAACCGATCCGGGAAGTGAAAAGTCCCGACAATCGCGATTTCCGCCATAACCACCTCCGTCTCTGCCCCGTTTTGTTTTCTCACACTACTTCCCCATCCACCCGGACATACGCCGTAAGCTCCCCATCCGCCGCGTCGATCACGATCGTATCCCTGCCCGCGACCTTGCCGGAAAGAATCAGCCTTGCGGAAAGTGTCTCCACATTCTTTTGCAGGTAACGGCGCAGCGGGCGCGCCCCGTAGACAGGGTCGTAAGCATTCCTTATGATCAGTTCCTTCGCTGCCCCTGTCAGTTCCACCGAAATTTCCCGGTCGGAAAGCCTGCCGTTTAACTCCGCAATCATCAGGTCAAGGATATTCCCGATGTTCTCGCTGGTCAATGGTTTGAACAGGATCGTCTCATCCAGCCGGTTTAAAAACTCCGGCCGGAAATGTGCCTTTAACTCCTCCATCACGGCTTTCTCACAATCCTTTGAAATCTCTCCCTCCGGCGTAATGCCTTCCAGCAGATAGGAGGAACCGATGTTGGAGGTCAT
>CAYMGZ010000554.1:0-1958 GCA_964390095.1 uncultured Lachnospiraceae bacterium
CCATCATTTGTTTATGCATTTGTGATTCAATATGTATTTTATTATAAATTAAATTTGCTTCCTGCTCTGATGAAATCAGGAACGGATTATTTTAGCTGGAGCATGTTCAAAAGTATGCTCCCTGCCATCATGTCCCTTTCCTTCGGCGTGATCGCTGGTTTTACGCGCACGACGCGCGCGGAGCTGACGGAGGTATTGACCAGTGAGTTCATGCTGCTTGCGCGCACGAAGGGTTTGACCAAGGCACAGGCGACGGTTCGGCACGCGATGAAGAACTGTATGGTTGTCGTGCTGCCGTCGATCTTTGGTGAATTTATCGGTATCTTGAACGGTTCCCTGATCATAGAGCGGATTTTCTCGGTGCCGGGCATCGGCAGTTTGTACTTAAATTCCATCACTGCGCCGGATTACCCGACCTTTATGATGTTGACTGTGTTCTACACCGTCATCGGCCTTGCCGCCGGGATTGTCGTGGACATCAGTTACAGCTTCATCGACCCCCGCATCCGCATGGGTTCGAAGAAATAAGAAAGGGAGGTGCAACGTATGGAAAATCAATTTGAAGATATCCCGAAGGAGTTGTTTGAGTTCGCACAGCTCGATGAGGTTTTGCATGATAAAAAAATGGAGACAAAGGCAAGGGGGTACTTTGCCGATGCCTTCCTGCGCTTTAAGAAAAACAAATCCTCGGTGGTGGCAGCCGTCATCATTGCTTTTTTGGCGCTGTTTGCGGTTGTCTCCCCGATGATTTCCAGCTATACAATCAATGACAAGGATGTTGTCTACCAGAGTTACCCGCCTTTTGTGGAAAGTGTCGCGGAAAAGGGCTTGGGGTTGCTTGACGGCGGGAAAGTGCTCGCCAGCCAGAATGAGGATTCCCTTGACAAGTGGAAGGCAGTCGCGAAGGAGACGGGCATGGATCCGGTGATCGGAATCATCGGAACCGATGAGGTGGAATCAAAATACCGTGGGCAGATCATTACAACAAAGTATTACAGGCTGAAGGTCAACCAGTATTACGCGGTCGGAATCCGCACATGGAATTTTTCCTACGAGGAATTTGCGGACATCCAGCGTTTCCAGGATGAAACCGGCATCCAGGTCATCTACCCGTGGGTGGAGGCGAAGGATATCGAGAACATTACAGATGCTTCCGTCTGGTACAAGGTGAAGGATTCGCGGGGGGCGGCTCTTAAGGATGAGAACGGGGATTGGATCCCGGCGTATTCCTCCAACGCCTCCATCGAGGGCGCGCCGTATACGAGCAGCCGCATTCCGGGCGACCCGGGCACATGGATCTACAGCGTGCGCAAGTCCGGTTCGGTCACATGCCGCATCAATTACTACAATTATTATATTTACATGAACGGGCATGAGCCACATTATCTGTTCGGCACGAATGTCATGGGGCAGGATTTGTTCATGGCAATCGGGGTCGGGGCAAGGTTTTCGCTTGTTTTCGCGGTTTTGGTGTCCGCGATCAATCTCTTCATCGGCACGATGTACGGCGCGGTCCAAGGCTATTACGGCGGCAAGATCGACATGACGCTTGACCGTATTGTGGATGTGCTAAGCGGCCTGCCATTTATTGTATGCGTCACATTGTTCCAGCTGCATTTAGGGAATAAGGTCGGGGTTGTTCCGGCATTTTTGTTCGCGTATGTACTGACCGGCTGGATTGGCATGTCGGCGCTCGTCCGGAAGCAGTTCTACCGTTTTAAGGGGCAGGAATATGTCCTTGCGGCAAGGACGCTGGGCGCTTCCGACAAACGCCTGATGTTCAAGCATATTTTCCCGAACTCGCTCGGCACGATCGTGACAAGCTGTGCGCTCGTCATCCCGGGTGTCATCAGTTCGGAGACAACGATGACCTACCTTGGCATTGTGGACCTGTCGTCGTTTGCAGGGACGACCATGGGGGCGCTCATGTCACAGGGGCAGTCGGTTGCAACCACCTC
>CAYMGZ010000555.1:0-1948 GCA_964390095.1 uncultured Lachnospiraceae bacterium
CCTCCACCGGACGTTATCCGGCATCCTGCCCTGTGAAGCCCGGACTTTCCTCACCGGAAGGAAGGGTTTCCCCATCCCTTCCCGCGCGGCCATCTGTGCTGCTCACGGATGCTTATTTTAACATACCTAGAAACCTTTGTCAATTATTTTCACACCTTAAAACAACTCCCGCCGACAAACTCGCGCAGGATGGAATTGTTCGGCACGCCCTCACTGCTCACACCGAGGAAATAATTCAAAAACTTCAGCAGGCGCTTCGCCTCCGCGTATTCCGGGCATTCCCTGCCAATGCCAAACAAAAGCGGCTCCGCAAACTGTTTCAGTACCGAAAGCTCATAGATCAGCGCCGAGTTGAACATCACATCGGCATCCTCCTGGAACGGGAAGATATTTTCCTCCTCCCCACGCCTCACGCTCGGCCACATGGCAATCGTGTCCTTCGCCGCCGTCCCCCTTGTGCGCGCGTCGCGCACCATGCGGCGGATCAGCCGCCCATCCGTCGTTGCGATCCGGTTGTGCTCATCGACATTAAGCTGTGTCAGCGCACTGATGTAAATCTTAAATTTGCTCTCACGCGGCAGGGAATAGGAAAGTGCGTCATTTAACCCATGGATCCCCTCGATCACCAGGATATCCCCAGGGCCAAGCTGCTTGTAAATCCCCTTGTACTCGCGTTTTCCGGTCTTGAAATTAAAAGTCGGCAGTTCCACGCGTTCCCCGTGCAAAAGCGCCGTCATGTCCTTATTAAACTGCCCGACATCGATTGCTTCCAGCACCTCAAAATTATAATCGCCATTCTCGTCAAGCGGTGTATCCTCCCGGTTAACAAAATAATCATCCACGGCGATCGGGTGCGGCCGCATCCCCAGCGTGCGCAGCTGGATGGAGAGCCGATGGGCAAAAGTTGTCTTGCCCGACGAGGAAGGTCCGGCGATCATCACAAATTTTATGTTGCCAAGCCCGTGGATGCGCTCCGCAATCTTGGCAATCTCCTTCTCCTGGTAGGCTTCCTGCACAAGGATCATCTCCTCGATGTTGCCCCCGCTGATCATATGGTTCAGGTCGCCGACATTTCCAAGCCCAAGGCGCTGCGCCCACCGGTTTGACTGCTGCAGCACCGTGTAAAGCTTTTTGCGCGGCGAAAACTCCGGCAGCACGTTTGGCGCTTTTTTTTGCGGCAGGAGCAAAAGAAACCCATCCTCGTAGGCACTTAGGTCAAATACCGGCAAAACACCCGTGCTCTTTGGCATATAACCGTAATAATAATCATAAAACCCATCCAGTTCATAAACGTTGGTATTGGAGACCAGACGGTAGCGGAACAGTTTTTCTTTCTCATACATGCCGACCTCATGGAACAGGCGCGCCGCCTCCTCCGTCCCGACGGTCCTCTTGTGGAATGGCAGGTCATCCGCAATCATATGCTTCATCTCTTCCTTCACCTGCGCAAGGAAATCCTCCATCTTTGGATGTTCCTCCACCCTCCAGTCAACCTCCCCGTACAACGCCGCACCGATGGAATATTCCATGCGGACCTGCCCGATCATGTGCCCGCCACGGCTCTCGTGCTCCGCCTTCCCATGCCATGCAGCATTCCCGTTTCCCGCCGGTCGTTTCGCTGCCGCAAAAACATCCCCGTCCACTTCCGTTGTTTTTGCGTTCTCCTCAAAAATCCTGCCACATACTTTGTACATTGCGCGCATCATCACAAAAATCATGCCCCGCACCAACGTACTATGCCCCGCCGCATCCGCCGACGTGACAAACTCCAGCCTCCCGCCATGCTCCACCTGCCTTGAAAGCTCCCGCAGCCTGCCATCCAGTGACACCAGCACGATCGGGTGCTCGTATTTTGCCTGGTACTCCCACGCGACTTCCGCATAGAGTGTCCCTTCCGCATATTCCTTTTTCTCCCCACCAATCTCCAACTGATACATTGCCATCCCCC
>CAYMGZ010000556.1:0-1945 GCA_964390095.1 uncultured Lachnospiraceae bacterium
GAACCCCCCTCCTTTCACTGTACCTTTTTTCTTTTATTATAGCAGATTTTCCCGGATAATGCAATTTATACTGCTTAACAGTTAAAATTTTTATAGTATAAAAAGGTGTCACACCACCAAAAGCAATGTCTTGATTTCAAAGGAACAAAAGAAAAGTTCCACCTGCCCGCCTCCAAACGGCACTTCCTCCTGCCGTTCCTCCAGCATATTGCACAGCCATACTTTTTTCACGGTGGCAGGCAGGCCAAGATGGCAGCCCACCGCGCTCCCCATGCATTCATACAGGCGCAGCACAACGCCGTTTTCCTCATCAAAGGCTGGTTTGCAGGTTTCCAGAATGACATTGTTGCAATCAACCGTAAAATAGCTCCCAAAACACGGGGTTCCCGCGCTGCCGCTATCATGGCAGGAAGCCAGCCCTCCCGATGCGCCCACCGCCCCGCCCCCGGATACCAGCACCTGCGTATTCAGCTCATACGCCTCGCGCACCACATTACTTTCCGTAAACGGCCCTTCCATCAGATACAGCGCATATGTAAATTCATGCATTCCCTGGTCCGCCTCCATATCCGGGACCAGGGGGGCGCGCAGCAGCGTCAGCGCCAGGGTACTGTCCTTTGCGGAAATCCCGTATTTGCAGTTATTAAGCAGTGCCAGCCCGTTTTTCCCGTCGGAGAGCACGGCATAGCGATGGTGGCAGGTCTCGTACAGGTCGCGCTCGTACTGCCTTGACCGGTGGGTCGGGCGTTTGATGTAGCCAAACGGTATCTCCTCGATGGCTTCCCGCGTGAACACCGTGGTCGGGAACGCCACCTTCAGGATTTCATGCCGCCCGTGCCAGTCCACCTTGGTGCAAAATTCAATCCGGCGGCTGTCCGCCATAAAAACAATCTCCTGCTGCCACGAAAAACGGGCTTCTTCCCGGCAGACCCTAAGAAGGATGCCACCCGGCACCCGGCAGACCGCAAACGTTGCATCCTGACCCAACTCTTGCGGCAGCTTCTCGTACATCCTGCCAAGCTCCCACGCGTCATAATCCACGTTGACATCCCGGTACAGGCACAGTTCGTTCAATGCGCCCGCCGCGTATTCGTAACCGGTTTCCCGGTCGGCAAGGCTTGTGATCCTGCCAAGGTTGTCCACGTTTGCAAGATAATACTTCGTTTTTATTGTGGCCGTTTTCCCATCCGCCGAGAGAAGTGCGTGGACGGTATTTTCCATACCACCCTCCCCGCCCGCGCCGTCCCTTTTTCTTCCGAATTCTTCCATATTTGCACATCCGCATGGCGGGAGGTAGCCCCCACGAAACTTCCTTGGCCAGCTTAAGGAATTAAACACTGCCCCCTCACCTGCCAGCGTGGCAAGGAAAGCGTCTGCCAGCGAAAGAGCCTGTTCCCGCACGGCAGAAAGCGCGGCCTCCGCCTCCTCGTTGACCCGGCGGATGGAAGTTCCCGGCAGGATATCGTGGAACTCGCAAAATAAGAGTTCCTTCCACAGCACGTCAAGATCCCCCCGTGCCCTTTTCCCAAAAAGCCTGCAAAGCCCCGCCAAAAACTCCGCCTGCCGCAGTGCCACCTCCGCCTGCCGCACCTTCTTCTTGATCCGCGCCTGTGCGGTGTAGGTCCCCCGGTGCCAGGCAAGGTAAAGCTCCCCATAATAAACGTTTTCAACCGGTTCTTTTTGCGCGCGCAAAAAATATTCCCCGGGTCCTTCCACCACTGTCCTTGGCGCGCCTTCCAGATCCTTACAGCGCCGCAGCATTTCCACCATCAGCTCCGTTGGCCCGCCGCCGCCGTCGCCATAGCCAAACGGATAGAGCATCCCAAAGATGCCCTCCCTCTGGTTCCGGTCACCTTCCCAGCGCTGTACCATGTCCGCAGGGGAAAACACTGCGTTGCTCTTCTTAAAAATATGGGACAGGACCCTGCTGCCGTCAATCCCCTCC
>CAYMGZ010000557.1:0-1941 GCA_964390095.1 uncultured Lachnospiraceae bacterium
AATTTGTTATTTCCGCAGAAGTGACGGATTTTAATGCGGGGAATGAAAAAAATGAAGATTCCTGCGGGAAGAATAGGCAAGAAAGAGAACAGAGTAAGTTTGAGCAATATATAGATAAAGCAAGGCAAGGGGATGCGGAGGCGCAGCGTAAAATTGGTGAGTGCTATGCGCGTGGGAATGGAGTTGAAAAAGACGATGAGAAAGCTTTTGAATGGTATATGAAAGCGGCGGAACAGGGGGATTCCCATGCCCAGCGGAAAATTGGCGATTTCTATGATTGTGGACGGGGAGTTGAAGAAGACGCGGAGAAAGCTTTTGAATGGTATATGAAAGCAGCGGAACAGGGGTATTCCACTGCTCAATATGAGGTTGGTCGTTGTTATAATTATGGGTATGGAGTTGAAGAAGACAAGGAGAAAGCTTTTGAATGGTATATGAAAGCGGCGGAACAGGGGGATTCCTATGCCCAATATATGGTTGGTCGTTGCTATTATTATGGAACTGGGGTCGAAGAAGACGATGAGGAAGCTTTTGAATGGTATATGAAAGCGGCAGAACAGGGGGATTCTGATGCCCAATATGAAATTGGTAAGTGCTATAGTTATGGACGGGGGGGAGTTGAAGAAAACAAGGAGAAAGCTTTTGAATGGTATATGAGAGCAGCAGAACAGGAAGATTATGAAGCCCAGTATAAAGTTGGTAAATGCTATCGTTATGGGTGGGGAGTTGAAGAAAACAAGGAGAAAGCTTTTGAATGGTATATGAAAGCGGCGGAACAGGGGTGTTCCACTGCTCAGTGTGCAGTCGGCGGCTGCTATAATTGTGGGAGAGGAGTTGAAGAAAATGAAGAAAAAGCTTTTGAATGGTATATGAAAGCGGCGGAACAGGGGTATTCCATTGGTCAATATGATGTTGGTGACTGCTATCGTTTTGGGTGGGGAGTTGAAGAAGACTATGAAAAAGCTTTTGAATGGTATATGAAAGCGGCGGAACAGGAGTATCCCGCTGCCCAGTATGAGGTTGGTAATTGCTATCGTTGTGGAAACGGGGTCGAAAAAGACTATGAGAAAGCTTTTGAATGGTATATGAAAGCGGCAGAACAGGGGTATTCCGCTGCCCAGTATGAAGTTGGTGAATGCTATTGTTACGGGTGGGGAGTTGAAGAAGACGAGGAGAAAGCTTTTGAATGGTGCATGAAAGCAGCAGAACAGGGGTATTCTGATGCCCAGTATGACGTTGGTAGTAGTTATTATTATGGGTCTGGAGTTGAAGAAGACTATGAGAAAGCTTTTGAATGGTATATGAAAGCGGCGGAACAGGGGGATTTCGGTGCTCAATATCAGGTTGGCAGTTGTTATAATGAGGGAAACGGAGTTGAAGAAGACAAGGAGAAAGCTTTTGAATGGTATATGAAAGCAGCAGAACAGGGGCATTCCGATGCGCAATATGAAATTGGTCAATACTATGATTCGAAAGAAGACTATAAGAAAGCTTTTGAGTGGTATACAGAAGCTGCAGAAGGTGGAAGCTCTGATGCGCAATATGAAATCGGCAGGTACTATTATTATGGCATCATAGTTAAGAAAAATAAGAGGGAAGGTATTAAATGGTATAAAAAAGCGGCAGGAAATGGAAATGAGATGGCAATGCAGATGCTTAAATCATTACATAAAAAAATTTAGCAGTAAAGATATGATCATACCATAAGAGTGTTACTTTTTGTTGGCATTTAATATATATTTTTTAATGTGTTTGCCATGCATTTCTAAAAAAGAATGTGTGTAAAAATTTTAAAAATGTAACAGAAACTCTGGTGCATACAGGTTCGATGATTTTTGCATTGAAGCATATAAGGAACACTCAATTATTTATAAATTTTGAACGTAGTTTGTATGGAGGAAAGGTGCAATGAAACAGATTAAATGCAGTGAATGTTCCCGA
>CAYMGZ010000558.1:0-1936 GCA_964390095.1 uncultured Lachnospiraceae bacterium
GCGGAAATCAGGAAAATAAAGGAAGCCGCAGTCCTGCATGAAAAAGAGGTACGAGACAGGGTCAGAAGTTATGTGGAAAACGAGTGTGAAACGGCGGTTGCCGATGTGCAGGACAGGCTTTCCAAAATCTCCAATGACAAAATTATTGCAATCGATGAATATGCAAGCCAGGTGCTTGAGCGGATCGAGAATAATAACCAGGCCGTTGTGTTTCTATATGACATGCTCCAGAAAAAAGATGACGAAATGAAATCCACGATGAATAAGATGGAGCAGACAAGGCGGGAAAACAGGGAACTGTTTAACCGGCTGGAGGAATTAAAGCAGGCAAAAGCGCGTGTGTCGAGCCGCAACGCCGCAAAGGCGGGGGCGAATCCTGCCGCACGCCCGGTAGAAAATATGGCGGGGATGTCACCGCTTGCGGAAAGGGAAGAAAACAGGGGCAAGGGATCCGTGCCTACAACAAAATTTGAGCGGCAGACTGCCATGCACGGTGAAAAACTGTATGGAACAAAGGAGCAGCTTGGGCATACGCAGGCAGGACCGCTGTCGGAGGCCATTGCACTGCGTCAGGAGGCTGAGAAAGAAGGGCTTCCTGAGCCGGACCACCTGATTGCCAGCCAGGAGGAAAGCCGCCGGAAACATATCCTTGCGCTTTATCAGGAACATAAGTCCGTCAAGGAAATTTCAAAACTGCTGTCAATGGGGCAAGGGGAAGTAAAGCTTATTATTGACCTATATGCGGACAAGGGCGAATAGATAACAGGAATGAGGGAAAACCTTGAAATTAAAATATTATTTGCGCGGAGTTGGTGTCGGACTGATTTTGGCTGTCACCATTTACTCCACCATAATTATACCAAAAAAATATGAGATGTCAGATGCAAAAGTCATGGACCGCGCCCGGGAATTAGGAATGGTCTTGCAGGAAGAACCGGACATTGACCTTTCCGCACTTTCTGGAACCCCTTCCCCAACCGGGGAGGCAGGGATGACCCCAACCCCATCCCAGGGTGGGGAGTTGACACCTGTTCCGACACAAAATACCGGTCCAACCCCGCCAGAGGGAGAGGCTTTGGCCACGCAGCCGCCGGATAATGCGGATACGGCTTCCACCCCGTCTGAAAAGGAAGATCCAACCCCGCAACCGGAAAAATCCAATCCGACATCCGCACCGCCGGAGGATGGCAGCCCAACGCAAGCGCCGACCGAGGGGGATGAGCCGGCTCCGACCGGGGAGGGGGAACTGTCAGGATCAGGGGAAACAACAAAACCAACGCAGGAGGCAGACAATCCGGCGGATAAAAGTGATGTGGCTGATTTGTCCCCCACACCGGTTGTGTCCGACGAGAAAGTATCCATCACCATTTTCTCCGGGATGAGTTCGGAAGCGTTTGCATACGAAGCACAGCGTTTGGGATTGGTGGAGGATGCATTGGCACTTGACCGCTATCTGGTCCAGAACGGCTACTCCAAATATATCCGGGCAGGAACCTATCGGATCAAGAAAGGATCAACCTACGAGGAAATTGCCAAACGTGTTGCCATGTTGCCGGAGACTGGCACGGGAAAACCGAAAACTAAAACAGAACCAAAAACCGAAGCAGAACCAAAGACGGATGCAGAACCGAAAACCGAAACAGAACCAAAGACCGGCACGGACGGGGAAAATTAGAAAAATTGTGCTTGCATTGTGCGGCAAACTATGGTAAAATCGAGAGGTCTCAAAAATCACATAATCATGAGCGGCCTCTGGTGCCGGGATTTTCCAAGCAAAACCGGTGGGGGATACCGTGGACATGGTTATGGTAGAAAAACCAAATGGAGGGAAAAGACATGAGCGTTATTTCAATGAAGCAGTTACTGGAGGCCGGTGTCCATTTCGGGCATCAGACGAGAAGATGGAAGCCGAAGATGGCAGAGTACATCTACCCGG
>CAYMGZ010000559.1:0-1919 GCA_964390095.1 uncultured Lachnospiraceae bacterium
CAATGGAATCAAAACTTACGGAGGGGCTTTTTGTTGCCGGGGAGCTTGCCGACATTGACGGGACCTGCGGCGGGTATAACCTGCAGTGGGCATGGATGTCGGCCTTTGCGGCAGCGGAGGCAATCGCTGGGAGGGAGGGCAGATGATCAGGGTCAGTCAGTTGAAGATGCCGCTTGAGCATACGAGGGAGGAACTTTTGCTACAGTTGAAGAAAACCATGCAGATCCCGGAGGGGCAGCTTCTTGGTTTTGAGATTTTAAAGCGTTCCCTTGACGCAAGGAAGGCGGGGGATATTCACTATACATACACGTTGGATGTCCGTGTGGAAAACGAGGCAGGGTATTTAAAACGGAACCGGGATAAAAACATTGCGCCCTCCGCGACGGTGGCATACCATATGAAAAAGCCTGCCGGTGTGCCGGTCGGCCTGCGCCCGGTGGTCTGCGGGAGCGGGCCGGCGGGGATGTTCTGTGCATATTTTTTGGCGCAGGCAGGCTACCGGCCGCTCGTCCTTGAGCGGGGGGAACCCGTGGAACGGCGGAGCCTTACGGTGGAGCGTTTCTGGGCGGGGGAAGCCCTTGACCCCGAATCCAATGTGCAGTTTGGCGAGGGGGGTGCCGGGACCTTTTCGGACGGCAAGCTCAACACGATGGTAAAGGATACCTACGGGCGCATCCGCAAGGTGCTTGAAATTTTTGTGCGGGCAGGTGCCCCGGAGGAGATCCTTTACCAGAACAAGCCCCATATCGGGACCGACCGTCTGCGCACGGTTGTCGCCGCGATGCGGAAGCAGATTACAGCATGGGGCGGGGAATTTTATTTTGGGACAAAACTTGTTGGGGTCAGGTATCAGAGGACAGGCGAAGGGACCAAAGCCCTTTCCGGCATCCTCTGCCGCCGTGGCAGTAAAGAATGGGAGTTTGCGGCAAACCGGCTTGTGCTTGCGACCGGGCACAGCGCGCGCGATACCTTTGAAATGCTAAGGGAGGGCGGCCTTGTGATGGAGCCAAAGCCGTTTGCCGTCGGGGTGCGCGTGGAACACGAACAGGGGTTCATCAACCGGGCGCAGTATAAAGGTGCGGCAAAAAAACTTCCGCCGGCGGACTACAAGCTGACCCATACGGCAGAAAACGGCAGGGGGGTCTATTCGTTCTGCATGTGCCCGGGCGGTTTTGTCGTCAACGCTTCCTCGGAGACCGGGCGGCTTGCCGTAAATGGCATGAGCAACCACGACCGTGCGGGGCGCAATGCAAACAGCGCCCTGATCGTGACGGTGGCACCGGGGGATTTTGCGGCGTTTGGCGGCAATGGGGCAATCGGTGGGGAAGGGTTGCCTGGCGTGGCGGACCCGCTTGCGGGGGTCGCGTTCCAGCGGCATTTTGAGGGGCTTGCCTACCAGGCGGCACAGGGGAAGATCCCATACCAGCTTTACGGGGATCTGCTTTGCGGCCGCGCAAGCAGCGGGTACGGCAGGATCGTGCCGTGCCATAAAGGGGCTGCGGCACCGGCGGACTTAAAGGGATGCCTGCCGGGGTTTGTGACGGAGGCACTCCTTTCCGGCATGCGGGCGTTTGACCGGGCAATCCCCGGCTTTGCGGATGAGGAGGCGGTATTTTCCGGTGTGGAGATGCGCACGTCCTCCCCGGTGCGCATCGTGCGAGGGGAAAGCTTAGAGAGCAACATCGCCGGGATCTACCCTTGCGGGGAGGGTGCCGGCTACGCGGGCGGGATCATGAGCGCTGCAGTGGATGGCATCAAAGTGTTTGAGGCAATCGCCGCGCGGTTTGTGCCGGAGTTTTCGTAGTCTTAGGGATGTAAGGAAACAAAATGTAACCTGGCAGAAAAACCAGAAGTGGGCATGGGGAAAATGCCGGGAAAGAGGGGGATTTTTAATGACGGAAAAAGAATACCGGGAGGCA
>CAYMGZ010000560.1:0-1902 GCA_964390095.1 uncultured Lachnospiraceae bacterium
AAACAGCATATAGTAAAATAAATCGAAATGATTACATGCAGAACTTTAAATAAGGAGAAAAACAATGTGGCTTTTCACTGCTATCTTATCCGCATTCTTCGCAGGGCTTACATCCATCCTTGCCAAATGCGGAATTAAAAAAACCGATTCGGATGTGGCAACTGCAATCCGGACAGCCATTGTACTGCTGTTTTCGTGGATCATGGTATGGATTACCGGCTCCGCGAAAACCCTGTCCACAATCAGCCCAAAATCCCTGTTCTTCCTGATCCTTTCGGGCATGGCAACCGGCGCATCCTGGATCTGTTACTTTAAAGCGCTCTCGCTCGGTGACGTGAATAAAGTAGTACCGATTGACAAGTCAAGCACCATCCTTTCCGTGCTGCTCGCCATACTGTTCTTTCAGGAAACCGGGCATCTTGTGGTCCGGCTTGCCGGGGTGGCAATCCTTGCCGCCGGGATTTACCTTATGGTCGAGAAAAAGGAAAACACCGGGCAGGCACGCGACAAACGTTGGCTGCCCTATGCCATCCTGTCGGCCGTTTTTGCTGCGCTCACCAGCATCCTTGCAAAAATCGGCATTTCCGGCGTGGAATCCAACCTCGGCACCGCCATCCGCACAGGGGTCGTGCTTGTCATGGCATGGCTGATTGTCTTCCTGAAAGGAAAACACCGGCAGATTGCAAAAACCACTAAAAAAGAACTTGCATTCATATCATTTTCCGGGCTGGCAACCGGGGCATCATGGTTATGCTATTATTATGCCATCCAAAATGGTATTGTCAGTGTCGTAGTGCCAATCGACAAACTGAGCATCCTTGTCACAGTTTTTTTCTCCCGTCTTGTTTTTGGGGAACGGCTTGGCAGGAAAGCACAAATTGGCCTTTGGCTTATGGTTTTGGGAACATTAATCATGACAATTTGGGCTTAGGCCAAACAAATTCCGGCTTTCACTCCACCTGCTTTCATAATTTGCTCTGTATAATCCGGAATCACGACTTTTCCGCAGTTTGCACAAATCCATGCTTTTATAGAGCGGCAACGCGCTCTTTTATCCGCCCCTCCGGTTCCTGTAAAAGGACACCTCAGCCCTGCTTCCTCCTGCGTTTCCCGCTCATCTCCTCCACGGTCAGTTTCAATATGGTAGTCCGCGGCACGACAGCTTTGTTGTAAGGAAAATCTTCCTCCCGGTAATGCTGCATCAATACACGCAGGGCATCGTCCTTTTCTGCCCCGGAAACAATTTCAACCCTGCCCCTCCCAATCACACTTTCATAATTCATCGTGCAGTTCCCGGATGCTTCGTCCAATACCAGTTGGTGTCCGCAATCCATCTCAAAACTGACACGGTTGTCCTTTGCGGTCAATTCGTATTTCCTCCCTTCGCTTGCCCCGTGGAAATACAAAATCACCTGTTCACCGTCCGTTTTCATGCCAAAATTTAGCGGTAAAATATAGGGATAACCCTGTTCTGTGTCATTGAATGCCAGACGGCATACATCGCATTTTTCCATCACTTCTAAAATTTCGTTTTTGTCACGGATTTCCCTGTCACTGCGTCTCATAAAACATCTCCTTCCCGATCCCTATGCCCTGATTCCGAATGGTTCCGGCTTCATCTCAATCCCCAGCCTTTTTGCAAAGGCAAGCCCAAAGCGTGCAAATTCATACGAGACCGAAGTAATAATATTTCCGGAAATTATGTATCCATCCGCCACCGGGTTTTTCAGATTGGCATCCCAACCCTGCATGCCGGATAATTCCTGCTCCGTAAAACCCTCCTCGTACAAATCCTCCGGGTTCATGCCTGCCATAAAGGGCTTTTCCCCCATCACGCCGCTTTTGACAAGCAGGATGGGCGCTGCCGAGATCGCGCCGATAATTTTTTCCTGATTGTGAAAT
>CAYMGZ010000561.1:0-1880 GCA_964390095.1 uncultured Lachnospiraceae bacterium
ATGATTGGTTATTTTCTAATATTCGGCGATTTTTAATCACCGAATATATAGAAACAAGGCGGTTGCATCAAGAACCCAAAATACAGGATACGATATCTTGACATATATATCGCAATATCTTGTACTATGTTTCCTTGATGCAACCGCCTTGTTTTTGTACCGTGCTTTTTGTCCTATATTTTTATGGCAGCATTATTTCTGGCTTCCCCAGACGCAGACATTCCCTCCCGCCGCCGTAAAACAGGTCACAACCTTGTGGATGCCTTCCGTTGCCTGACGCAGGAAGTAACCCTTATACTCGACATCTTTCACGGTGATCGTCATCTCCGGCTTCCCGTCCACATAGGTCCAAGTTCCGGTAAAATCGCCCGTCACGGTGCCATCTTCATTTAATTGGATGATGTTGGTATCAACAATGCCAAGCACTTCGTCATCCATCTTGCCCATGCCGTAATACATGACAGGGTTGTGGATGACGAATTCATATTCCCCGACCATCTGCTCTTTGGAAAGGCCGCCCTCCGGCAGGCTCTCGCCCGAATATTCGTAAGGAGCCGCAATCAGCCACCCGTCCTGGTTCACAAAGAGCTGCTGTACACGCACTTCATGCGCCTCCGCAATGCCGCCTTTGCCGTTTGCGAAACGGGTATGGTATACCACATAGATTTTTCCGTCATCGTCCACAAAGGCGGAATTATGCCCCTGTGCCACATGGGTCTCAAAATTGCCCGCAAACTTGTAGGAAGACATCAGGCGCAGCCCGACCTTCCCCTGGAGGTTGTTGGCAACGCTGTGCGTGTAGATTGCCGAAACGCCGTTCTGGTCCACATACGGCCCGTAAATGTTTTCGGAGCGGAACATGCGCATCTGGTAGCCGCCCTGCGCCGTCAGCCCGCCGTAAGACACAAAGAGATAATAATAATCCCCAACTTTAAATATGTACGGCGCTTCGCCGGAAACCGCATGCCCACCGGCAATCTTGATGCCGTTATAGGCATCCGAGACATCCTCTTTCGTCTCGTAGGTGTAGCTGTAATCGCGCAGCCCGGTCTCCTTGTCGAGCTTTAACATGTACAGCCCGCCAAACCATGAACCGTACACCATCCAAAGATCCCCGTTCTCGTCAAATTTCACACACGGGTCAATGGCGTTTAACTTATTCTCGCTGATGCTCTGGTAACGGGTTAAGTCCGCACCTTCGCCGAGCACCTTGTAAACGTCCGTGCGCTCGACCGGGTGGGTCGTTGTATTAAAGCCGGAGTAGACAACGGGACCGACATACTCGTAAGGTCCTTCCACCTCATCCGCCGTCAACAACGTAATCACGGAATTCCAGTCATTGCCGTTTACGCTCATGTACATGCAGTATTTGCCCATATTTTCGTTGTAGATCACATCCGGGGCCCAAAGGTTCCCACTCACATCCGGGTTGTCCGACGACTTGCTCCATTCTTCCCATATATCGCCGAACGTGCCGGTCGTTTTTTCGTTGATGCTGTTCGTAAAGATCGTCCATTGAACCAGGTCCTTGCTTTTTGCCCAGGCCCGGTGCGAGCCAAAGATATAGTATGTATCATCCACCTTGGTGATGGACGGGTCATGCACGCTGACCCTCTTGTAATTGATGTCAATCTCCTCAAACGGGGTAGGCTCCGGGGTGGGTTCCGGGGTCGTGGTATCCTGCGCCTCCCCCGTCGGTGCCCCCTGCGTGACATCGCCAACAGCTCCCTGCGTCGGCTCCGGTTTCCCCTCGTTTTTGTCACCGCAGCCGGTAAGCGCCACAGAAATCACTGCCGCAGATAAAAGCCCAAAAAGAATTGCATTTTTCTTTCTCATCGCACAACCTCCAATTTTTTGTTTCTGTTTTTTGCGTGCCAATC
>CAYMGZ010000562.1:0-1868 GCA_964390095.1 uncultured Lachnospiraceae bacterium
TCAAGCGGCGCGTCGATGCCTTGCGCAGGGGATATTTAAAAAGCGGGATCGCAAGGAATGCGGGATTGCTTTTGGTTCTGTAGCAAAGGGTGCGGGCAGGTCTTGACGGGAAAAGAAAAACAAAAAAACCGGGAACCTTTTGCGGGATTTCCTCGTCCAATCATCAGGAATACTGCAAAAGGCCGGGAAAAGGGGGACCTTTGCCTGTGAAAAATAAAGAGAAGAAACCGACGTATGCGTTGGAAGAACTGATGCGGGAATACGGGAATGATGTGCTGCGCATGGCATATTTATATGTGAAGGATATGCATACCGCAGAGGATATGTTTCAAGAAGTATTTCTAAAAGTAAATGAAAAGCTGGGTACATATGAAGGAAGATCTTCCGTGAAGACATGGCTTCTCAGCATCACGATGAATACGTGCAGGGATTTTTTGAAAAGTGCCTACCATAGCAAGGTCGTGCCGATGTTTGATTTTGCGGAGGATTCCCTTGCGGCGGAGGGCAGTTTTGAGGAGGTTGAGCGTGCAGAGACAGCGCGGACGGTGCGGGAGGCCGTGCAGGAACTGCCGGCGCATTACAAGGATGTTGTGGTTTGCGTGTATTTTAGGGAGATGGGCATAGAGGAGACGGCAAAGGAGCTTGGGATCCGTGCGGGAACGGTCAAAAGCAGGCTTGCAAGGGCGAAGGAAAAGCTGAAGAAAGGCTTGGAAAGGAGGCTGCCGGATGCGTGAGCAAAAGATTGTGGAAGGGAAAAAAGTTCCTGGTCTCTGGGATGATACGGACCGGCGGATCATGCGGGCACTTTCGGACGAGCTTTCTGAGGTTACGGTCAGCAGGGATTTGCTTGAACGGACATTGGCCAATGCCGGGAAACAAAAGGAAACGAAAAGGAAAAAAACAAAAGGATACCGGATCCTGGGCGGGATGCTCGCGGCGGCAGCGGTATTGGCAGTGGCTGTTGGCGTGTGGGGAGGCGCGCGGGGCGGCAAAAAAATGGAAGGGATGCTTCAAGGGACATCGTCCGGAAATGCCGCAAATAGTGTGGAAATGACGGAGGGAAGTGGGAATGGCAAATTTTGGGATTTGAACCATGCAGGCCCCGACAATGTTTTTGGGGATGTAGGGTCTGTGGAAGATAGATTTTCCGGGGATGGCGGATGTGACAATGCAGGTTTGGCGGAAGATGGATTTCCCGGAAAAGCCGGATGTGACGGCACAGGTCTGGCAGAAGATGGATTTCCCGGGAATTCCGAATGTGACGGAAGTAATTATGCCGATAATTTTCCTCTGGAGCAGGAACCACAGGAAAAACCGGATACAAAGTGGCTGTATCTGGAACTGCTTGCCTTGTTTGATGAGGAGGGGCTTGGTGTAAAAGTGGAAGGGGAATTGCCCAAAGATGCTGCCGTGGCAGAGGAGGAAGCTGTGCGGCGTATTTCGTGGCAGGAGGAAGGCAGGGAGATTTCCTGTGTGGTTTATCCAAAAGACCACCGGGTCGTGGCAACGCTTTTGGAAGGCGACCGTATGCGCAGGCTGGAACTTGACGGCTGGGTATATGCGGATACCCTGTGGGAATTGGCAGAACATGGGGAATAAAAGGAACACGGCAGGATATGGGGGGGGGGCATTGGGATTTTGCAGAAACAAAACAAGGGGCTGTGGAAACAGCCCCTCATCTTTGCCTTGTGGAACGATAAAAGCCGGACGGCAGATCTTAGAAGATTGACCTAGGAATAGAATCGGAATCATAGTCAATTTCCTCATACCCGTTTGCCGTAGCATCCCCAGAAGCCTGCGTGTCACCGGCAGCCTGCGTGTCATCGGCAGCTTCCGTGTCATCAGCCGGTGTTTCTTCTGCTTTTTCA
>CAYMGZ010000563.1:0-1866 GCA_964390095.1 uncultured Lachnospiraceae bacterium
TCCAGTGGGCTGTACATTATGGAAAAATTTTCCATTTTCGTCAGGTTCTTCAGCGCACTGATGTCGGAGATATTATTTCCGTTCAGGGAAAGTTTCTTTAAGTTTACCAGTTCGCCCAGTGCCTCTATATTCTTGAGCTCTGCTTCTTCGGTGCCTGTAAATTCAAATTCTTCCATATCATAGACATCGCTCAACCGGATTGCCCTGTCCGCAATCCCGGTCTTTTCCCGCATGGCCGCTTCAAGAACGGCATCCTTCCAATCAATTTCGTGATCCACATATGGAAGAGGGGACGGTGTTGGCGTTGAAGTTGGTGCCGGGGTGCTTGGTATGTAAGAACCTTGGCCGGATGCCGAAGTGGTTGGCGTTGGAATTGGAGTTGAAGTGGTAACAGGGACATTTTCGGTTCCGGACTCGACGGTTTCGGAACTGCCATCCGGATTGATTACCGTCACATCCGCCGTGCTATCCTTGGAAGCTTCTACTTTTACGCCTTCTTCCCTTTTTACAACGGAATCCTTCGCGCCCTCCGAGAGGGAAATCTTCACATCTGCGGACGCAATGATCTCCACCGTTGTGTTCGACTCCACGGTTGCCCCTGCCGCCTCTTTTAAAACATTGACAATGGTATCCGTGGCGGTTCCGCCAATCATTGCCGTAACCGCTTTGAGCAGGTTTACCACCGTTGCCGCTGCCGACACGTCACTTTCCTGGTTGACCACCACTTCAATGCTGGCGTGCGCATTGACTTCAAGGCGGGTAGCCGTTTCGATTTTGCTCTCCCCCGCCTGTTCGCTTACCGTGATCGGCAGCGCCGCATTTTCGTTTGCATTCGATGATACGTTCGCGGCAATGGAAAGATTGCTGGATGCGCTGACCGCGATGCTGCCAACTTTCAGACCACTCTTTTCCGTTGCATCGACCGCAACCGTTCCGGGAGCGGATACATTAAACTGACGGATTGTCCCATTCAGACCAAGGACATCAATTTTTGGTTCCGGATAGGAAGGGTTTGGTACAGGTGCCAGATCTAAGCTTCCAAGGGTGCCGCCATCCACCACAATCCTTGCTGCCGGTGCGGTAACACGGATCCGGTTGCCAACCGCCCGCTCGATAAATGTCGATGTTTTGATCTGCGCAATCTCAATCTGTGCAAAACGCCCGGAATTTGTGATTTCTGCCTGCGGTGCATTGACCGTGAGCGTTTTTTGGCGATAATTTTTTGCAGGAATGGTAAAGGTTTTTTCTTTTTCTGTAATAATATGGATATCCGTACATTTACTATTTTTTAATGCCTTGTTCAGCTGGCTCTGTGAGCGAACCACCGCATAGCCCGGTGTTTCACTTTCCACCTGGATTGTTGCCCACTCGGAAACGGCGGTTGCGAAACGGCTGTTGATCGCATCGCTTGATATATATTTGTTTTCTTTTCTTGCCGTTTTCCAGGCATTTAAATCCTTTGCGGATGCGAAGGCGAGTGCGCGGATCTCAAAACTTCCCGCATAAACCGGATAAACGATACCCCAGCGCGAAGAAGAAACCCCTGCGGTATTCGTCTTTGCATTTACTTCAAAGTAAACGATTCCGGTACTCTTTCCTTTTCTTTCGGTCGCTTTCACCTCCGGGTCAAAGTTAAAAGAGCTTCCTACTTTGATGGTATGGTCCGTCGGCATATTTGCGATGCCAATTTCCGTGATCGGATTTTTTTTGCTTGCTGCTTCCGCCGGATGTGTCGGACAAACAACGGTCAACAGCAGCACAAAAACCATCCATAATGCTATTTTTTTCTTCATGCACAAATCCTCCTTGAAATTTTGACAATATGCATATTTGGCATATTATCATAACATAATGTGGCTTAAATGG
>CAYMGZ010000564.1:0-1852 GCA_964390095.1 uncultured Lachnospiraceae bacterium
ATGATGAAATATTTGAAACAAAATCCGCCGATTAATGAGGAAATGATTAAGGCAATGAATACAGATATGTTGGTAGATGCAGTATTGTCATATCCTTATTTTATGGATATTTACGCATTTGACAGCATTGAGATGGGTGTCAATATTTTGTTTGAGAGTTTTAACGGACTCCGTGCATTGGAGCAGCGGGAGGATGCGGCGGACGTTTTGTTAAGGAAGTATAAGGGATTTGAAGTACTTTCTGCATCAGGGGCGGAAGCGTTGGATTCCACAGCAGTAGGGGATAAGCTTTTTGCACTAAGTAATCTGGAAGTTTTATTGGCGCAGGATTTTGTTACGCAGAGGCTTGATGATGCAGGACAGCGGGAACTTGGTGAGGAAGTGGCGAGAAAGTATGATGAGAAGAAAGAATGTGGAAGATCTGCATTTACTTTGGATACCTTTTACCGAGTGATCGAGGAAGTCTGTGAAGATGAGGAAATGTATAATCAAGTTGCCCGTAGTAGTAAGGTAGTATACACACCTAATAAGACAGAAGTAGAGGTAATTGCTAGAGGGGAAATATATACTGCTGATGAGATAGAACAAATGGATGAATATATGGATAGTCGGTATCCTAAGGCAACGCGCATTGCTCCTTCTACTTCAAAATATAATTGTCATTCATATGCATGGTATTGGCAAAGTGATTCTAATTTTTATTGGATGGATAATCCATCGGCCTATTGGACAGATGGAAGTTATCAAAATGTCAGTGTACCAGAGGTTGGCGATAAAATGATTTGGGTTACAAATAATTTAGTTAAGCATTCTGCAGTTATTACTAATCGTTTGGAAGGACCTATTGGTTTATATGATGGCTATACGGGTTTGACTATTGTTACATCAAAATGGGGGAATTATGGTTTATATGTGCATAATGGGAAATATTGCCCATACTGGATTTCAAACACTTATACAACCTATTATGAATGATTTCATAGTGACAGCAAAATCTATAAACGAAAATAACTCTACAGGTATAAAATCCTAGGATACGAAAAAGTCTGATGTGGCTTTTGAATGCCTAAATAGCTTCAAGAAGGGGTTTTGGATGAAACATTTTGTAAAATTTTTTGTTCCATGTATAGTTTGTGCTTTTATATGTCTGTGCATATTGTTTTTCGTCAAAAAAACAAAAACAGATCCTATTGACACAGATTATGCCGCTTATTATGAGAGCATTATCGAAAGTGATGCGTGGCAGTCGGAAATCGATCATTCGGTATGCGTTGCGATGCTGCAATTGCCGGAGGAAATGATTTTGGCAATGGATACGGAAACGTTGGCAGATGCAGTATTGGCATATCCTTATTTTATGGATATTTATGCATTTGACAGTATTGAGATGGGTGTCAATATTTTGTTTGACAACTTTAACGGACTTCGTGCATTGGAGCAGCGGGAGGAAGCGGCGGATGTTCTGTTAAGGAAGTATAAGGAATTTAAGGTGCTTTCCGCATCAGATGCGGAAACGATGGATTCCGCAGCGGTAGGGGCTGAGCTTTTTGCACTAAGCAATCTTGAGGTTTTACTGGCGCAGGATTTCGTTACGCAGGGGCTTGACGATGCAGGATTACGGGAGCTTTTTGAGGAAGCAGCGAGAAAGTACGAGGAGAAGAAAGAATGCGGAAGTTATGGATTTACTTTGGATACCTTTTACCAGGTACTTGGAACAACTTGCAAGAATGAGAAAGCGTATGATCAAATCATTCAATAAAAACTAGATATTTAATAAAAGGACTGCTGCTTTTGGATGGATGTTTTGGCGGCAGTCCTTGAACGTTTTAAAGAATTTGAAGGAGTGAGTGAT
>CAYMGZ010000565.1:0-1843 GCA_964390095.1 uncultured Lachnospiraceae bacterium
GAATAATTGATATATTTTTTCATTGTTTTATGGAACATGACAAAATATGGGTTCTTCATCCTTACCTCCTTACTTTCTTTTACCCCTTTTTGGGGGATGCGCACTCGCACGAAGCTGTAGATGCCGCAGAGCGGCCGCGCTCGGCGCAGTTGGCAATAATGAATCACCAACGATATATTTTTCTATGTATAAACATAATTTAGCCATCCGCCTTTGCCTCAAACGCTTCCGGATGTTCCCTCCTGATCTGCAAATAAATCTGTTTTGCCTTTTCCTTTTTTGCGGGATCCTGTTCATAATATTCCGCAAGCACATAGCAACTGTGGGCCAACAAAAATTCCCCCAACATAAAATAACATGCACCTTTATTTTGCATCACCACTTTACAACTTTTTGAAAAATAAATGATACAAACCTAACCCCTTATGGTATAATTAAGTTGCGAAACAAAAATCCATACGAAAGGGGAGGGTTTGTATCTACCGCTTATTATACCTCAAAAATTCCATTTTGCATAGACTGTTTTTATATTTTCAGGAGTATTTTTTTCGCGTTCCCAAACCCACCGTCCGGAACCTGTTCCTCCTGGTCATTTCCATCCTGACCTTGGATACCTTCCGCTCGGTCCGGTTTGCACACCGCCATGTAGTCTCAAGGGTCACTGGCACTTCCCTCAATGCATTTTACTACACCCTGAAGACTGATACTTATGACCACCGGGGATGGGGGGATGTGACCGTCACAAAAGCACTCCGTGTTGTTCCAGACCCACTCGCAGACCAGCCACTTTTCCTCTCCATTGATGATACCATGGTCGAGAAGTCCGGCAAACACTTTGAACTTTGCTCCAAGTTATACGACCATGCGGCACACAACGGGTCAAGTTACCTGGATGGCCATTGTATGGTGAGCCTCCTGCTTTCCTTCCCTGTTTTTCAGGAGGGGAAAATCCATTACTGTTCTGTCCCCATCGGTTACCGCCTTTGGGACAAGACAAGAAGTAAGATTTCCTTGGCTGCAGAAATGGTGACACGGGCGATGGGGGTGGTTGGCACGGAACGCCAGGTCCTCCTACTCTGTGACAGCTGGTACCCAAAGGCAGAGGTCGCTGCATTGGTGGAAACCTTTCAAAACCTGACGCTCCTTTGCAGTGTCCGGTCAGATACTGTCCTTTATGGGCTCCCCCCTGCCCGTACTGGGAAACGGGGCCGCCCGAAAAAACGTGGGGCCCGGGTCAACCTGGGGGAAATCCCCCTTGATACACCAAAAACCGGGGATTGGGAAATCGGCATCTGCCCTGTCCTTACCAACTTTTGGGAAGGGAGGGTGGTTTATGCCCTGGCCACTGCGCCAAAAAAAGGGGATGGGAAGCGCCGTTTGTTCCTCTGTACGAAAGACCCAAGGGAAATATCGTTCGATTGGGAACACAGTGCGGACAAAATAGCATATGCTTACGGGGAAGAAAACCGTTCTTATCTCCCTTTGGCATGGTATGCATTGCGTTGGAAAATCGAGGTTTCCTATTATGAGCAAAAAACGTTCTGGTCGTTACAGGATTACCAGGTCCGTACAAAGGAAGGGATCGAACGCCTTGTGAATTTAATCAATTTATCCTATAGTGCAATGGTACTGCTCCCTTATTGTGATGGAACTTTTTCAGGGGCGCAAGGGATGGGTGCGCAGGAAATGAAAGATAGTGTCAGCCAGCAAATCCAGGCAAGTTTCATTTTATGCCGTTTCGGGGAATTCCTCGGAACAATGAAAAATTCATCTTCCCTAATTAAAGTGCTGAAACGCTATCTTTTATCGGGGGTTAAAAAATTTCAAAAGTTGTAAACTGGTG
>CAYMGZ010000566.1:0-1840 GCA_964390095.1 uncultured Lachnospiraceae bacterium
ACTATGATATGGAAAAAGAAATGCCGAATGGTGTCTTGAAAACGGAGGATGAAGTAATAAGGCATCTTTTAAAACTAGATTATGAAGCTGAATGTAATAAGACAAAAATATTTAAGAAAAACCATTGTGAATATGAAAAAGGCAATGCCACATTAACATGTATTAATAGATTGTTCAAGACAAATTATTAATGGAGGTTTGAAATGCTCAACTTTACCGTGGGACCGGTGATGTCATATCCAGATATCATTGAGGTCGCCAACCACTCAACACCATATTTCAGGACACCTGAATTCTCAGAGCTAATGCTAGAGAATGAAAGGCTTATGCTTGAATTCTTAAATGCACCACCGGATTCACGTGCAGTGTTTCTCACAGCATCTGGCACAGGATCCATGGAATCTGTGGTCATGAATGTGCTCAATAATTCTGATAAGGTTATCGTCATCAATGGTGGAAGTTTTGGGCATCGGTTTGTTGAACTTTGCGGACTTCATAAAAGAGATTTCACTCAAGTCAAATGTGAGTTTGGTCATCAACTGGTAAGGGAACAATTGGAAGGCTTAGAAAATCATACGGCTCTCCTTATCAATATGCATGAAACATCTTCTGGAGTGCTCTATGATATGGAGATGGTAGCGGAGTTTTGTCGAGTTAATAATATACTTCTGATCGTGGATGCCATCTCCGCCTTTATCGCTGATCCCATTGACATGACAGCCTTTGGTGCAGCAGTAGTAATCTCGGGATCCCAAAAAGCATTAGCAGTCCAACCTGGTATTTCTTTCATTGCTTTCTCACCTGAAGCAATTGAAAGAGTGGGCAATAATCCAGAAACCTGCATGTATCTGTCTCTCAGGCAAGCCCTGATGAATGGTAAACGCGGGCAGACCCCATTTACACCAGCAGTTACTACATTGCTTCAGATAAATACCCGTCTCCGCCAAATTTCTAATTCAGGGGGGATATTGCAGGAGCAGAAAAAAATCGCTTCTGTGGCTAAGAACTTCAGAAGTAGTATAAAAGATTTACCATTTGAGTTTGTGTCGGAGTTTCCATCCAATGCGGTTACTTGTTTAAGACCTATTCATGGTGGGGCTAAGAAAATTGTGAGAATTCTCAGAGATGAATATCAGATATGGGTATGTCCAAATAGTGGAGAAATGGCAGATGTTGTTTTCCGCATAGGACATATAGGGCATATCACACATGAGGATAACCATAAGTTGATTGATGCCCTGTATGACATGAATAGGAGAGGACTGCTGTGATATAGGACTCCCAATGAGGATAAAAGCACCGGAAGGAAAAATGTATTATTTAAAATATATGTACTGATTGATGACGGTCTTAGAAAAACTCGACAAAGAAACTGTTAACCTTACAGCCCTGAAGGGAAGCCTGGTATGACTAAAGTAATTACATATGGGACCTACGACTTGCTTCATTACGGTCATATAAAGCTTCTTGAAAGAGCCAAGGAACTTGGGGATTATCTGATTGTTGGTGTTACATCGGATGACTATGACAAGGCAAGGGGAAAAATAAATAATAAGCAAACTCTTATGGAGCGCGTGGCTGCTGTGAAAGCTTCCGGTATTGCAGATGAAGTGATTGCCGAGGAGTATGACGGACAGAAAATAGATGACATAAGGAAGTATGGGATAGATATATTTGCGATAGGATCAGACTGGGAAGGCAAGTTTGATTATTTAAATGAATATTGCAAAGTTATCTATTTGCCTAGGACCAAGGGCATTTCCAGTTCAGAGATCAGGGCAAGGAAGAATCATCTTAAGATAGGTTTAATCGGGGACGAGGGAAGTGAGTTAACCAGTAT
>CAYMGZ010000567.1:0-266 GCA_964390095.1 uncultured Lachnospiraceae bacterium
GAAATAAAAAGAGAGGTAAAATTGATTTTGGTTAATTCTGTAATGGAGTCCATATGATATATAACAATTACATGATTCGATGCCAATTAGGATTGCGTCAATTTCCTTTCCGAAGGAACCGGCGTATCCGGTGGTATCCGTTTTGCTGTATCCGCAAATCCAGTTTCCCCATTTGCCGTCTGTTTTCCGATGGATGCGGTATTTGATTTTTCCTGAAATACCGGTGGCTTTGATGGCGATGGCGTCAATGGGTTGTCCTGTGGAAC
>CAYMGZ010000567.1:276-1833 GCA_964390095.1 uncultured Lachnospiraceae bacterium
TATTTATTTGTATCCGTGGTGGAGAATCCTGTTATTTCGCTTCCCCATCCGCCGTTTTTTCTGTGTACGGTATAGGTGAGGAAACCGTTTGTGAGCCTAATGGCAATTTTATCGATTGCTTTTCCAAATACGCCGGAATATCCCATGGAATTTATGTTTTGATATCCTTTTATTTCGTTTCCCCATTTGTTATCTGAAATGCGGTGCGAAGTATATATCACCTCTGTTGTTGAGGCGGTTTGGGGAATATCTGTTTTCACACAATCGGATGTAGATATGCTCCACATGTATTTTACCTGTTTTGCAAACAAATCCCATGAGTTTTTGATTCTTGCAGGTTTGGTGGAAGCAGGGTCGTTGATGTAAACAGTTCCGTTCTCGTAGGCGTATACCAGAATAAAATGTCCGGATTTTGTCCAGTTGCCCTTTCCCATACATGCCAGAATCCAGTTGCCGGATTTAAGGTCGGCAAGGGCGCGTGAATGGGCGTCGGAGGTGGATTTTCCGTATAAGTTTGCGTTGTTCAGTTTTTGGCAGGAAATGCCGTATTGCGCCAGTTGCGGTACAAAATAGGAGTAAAAGGTTCCCTGGTTTAACGCTTTATATCCGTGGGCCATGGACCATTCGGCGGTGGTAACGGGGGTGACGTTTTTATCTTTCAGCGTTGCGATTGCCATGGCGGCGGCAGTGGGTCCGCATCCGGAGCTGCCAATGGTTTTCTTTTCACCCTTGGCGGAATAGTTGTGGTTTTTCCAGCGGGAATCTGTCTGTAAATAGCTGATGGGTTTTAAGGGCATGGTATTCCTCCTTAGTGTTGTAATTCCTGCACGGCCGATTCAATCAGGATATTAATCTGCTCTTTGGTGAGGACTTCTTTTTTGGCATTAAACAGCCCGTCCAAAAAATCGGCGGCGTAGGCCTTTTTGTCGGCGCCGTGTCCGGTTTCCGACCAGAGCATTTCCGCCGTTCTTACCGCAAGGGCGGCCCATTCCTGATATTGTTCCAGTTTTTCGGAAGAAATGCTTGCCTTAATATAAGGAATAATGAAATAAGTGACGATTGCACCGAGTATGGAAACGATGCCCATCATAAATTCAAATAAGTTGTCCATTTTACCGTATTACCTCGATTCCGAAGCGCTATTAACACTTCATTGTAAAAAAAGGGATAACATGCCGCAATCTGCATCGCGGCATGTTATCCCTGTATCAAAATAATATCGAAACTACAGTGCGCTTATTCCTCGATTAAGGTCAAATCAAGGATATTGTCATCACTGTCGGCCAAAAGGTCACATGTAATCGTAATGGTTCCCGGGTCCCCTGAGTTGGAGAAACTCAAAGACATGTTGCTCTGGGGAGCTGCCTTGTAGGCAGTGAGCTTGTAAGGGAGTACTTCATCATTTTCGGTCTTCATGACGGTATCGCCGTAAACCGTGAAGTTTTTCGGGAAGCTTGTAGACTTGATGTTGATTCGCTGTACCTTGTCGGTAACCTCCTTCATGTAGTAAACAATGACGGATTCCCCGGCAGTTATGGAAGTGGTAAGCGAAACGGC
>CAYMGZ010000568.1:0-1826 GCA_964390095.1 uncultured Lachnospiraceae bacterium
GGCCTGCCGGTAAAAATAACTGTTTTTAATGCCCTTTTCCCGCTCCTGCCGCCCCCCATCCAAAAAGTGGAATTCAAACGCGAAATCAAAATCTTCGCCGCCAACCAACGAAGCAGCATATGCCTCGTATTCTTCCCTGGTAAATTTTTCTTTTTCCCCTGCAGGCAATTCCTCGTAAGCGGAATATGCCTGTGCCTGGCAAATGTCATACATCATTTCCCCCGCCACGATATCCGTGACGATCGTTGCCACCCGGTCATCTTCTTCGTAATACACATTGAGTAAATTACGCGATTTCCCGGCATACAATTTTTCCTCATATCCCTCCTTTACTTCAAGGATACAGCGGATGCCGCCCGAAGCCATAAGTTCCTCAAGTTCCCCGTAGGTTCCGTACTTTAACGAAAGGGAAGGAAGATGTGCAAGCCTTTCCGAAAGTTCCCCCGATTTTTCACTCCCGTCCAGGTCCACGAACCCAACCGGAACCGCTGCGAGCCCTTCCGCCCCTGCGTTCAAGTCGGCCATGCAAAATAAGAAGCCAAGCACGGAAACCGCCAGCACCAAAAATGTCATCCGGTCCTGCAAAAAAAGTCGGAGCCAAAGAAGTGCCTGTGCGGACAAACCTTTAAGCATCCCCATTGCCGCGTCCCTCCTTTCTTTGGTAAAGGCCTGCGGCCACAAGCAACAAAAAAAGCATGCCTGCCAAACAAAACGCCGCCACCTGCCAAAGCGTTGGTTTTGCCACCCCGCTTTCCTCCGCGTCGAAGATCAGCCGCAAAAACCAGTGGTTCGGCATAGCGCGCGCGACCATCCCCATCCGCTTTGGCAGGTACATAAACGGGATCAGACCGCCCCCAAGGATCACGCTGAGCAACAATAACATATTGGAAGCAAGCAGGTAATTTTTCATTTTCCCAAAAAACGCCGCCATAAAAAGCATCAGCGCACCCATCCCCCATGCATAGAGCCCAAAAAGGAAATACACCTGCCACGAAACCACCCATCCCGATAAGCGCAACAAAAAGGCAGCCGCCAGCAAAACAAAGGCTACCTCTACCCCGAAAAACAGGAATTTTTGGAAAAGCACCGAAAAACTCCCCACACCCATGACCCGCAGCCGGGCATAAATCCCCGCATGGTGCTCCTTCTGGAAACGCATGCCGGCAAGCAACGCCCAAAAGGCAAGCAGCAGCAGGACGGCTTCATGGAGATAAAACGAAGCCGGAGAAACCGCAGAGTAATTTTCCAGAATATGCCTCTCAAAAAAGTCGCTTTTGGAAAGCGCTTTCAGGATCAGCTGTACCGAAATCCTCTCATTCATCTCCGATGCCTGCGCACGCGACATCCCGCTTTGCAGCATCACGTCATAAAGTGCCACACAATGGACTTCAACGGCGGAAATATATTTCGCATAACTTTCCATAAGGTTTCTCAGCATGATTTCCACCGCGGGTTTGCGCGTGGAAATCACCGCCTGCACCGGGAGATGTTCCAGATATACCATGCTGTCCGCGAAGTTCTCCGGGATGACCAGGTACATATCAAGCCCCCCCGCCTCAAACCTCGCACGGATGTCCTCCTCCCCACCGATGAACACCGACACATAGGAGGTAAAAAGCCCATTCTCCTCATAAAAGGATAATAGCATTTTTGAATATACAGATGTGTCATTATTTACCACGCCGATTGATATGCGCTCGGCGGCATCGAACTGCTCCCCCCGCCCCTTCATGGCAAAAAGGCAGCAAAGTGCGGACAGCACCACGGCAGCAAACACTAAAAGCCGCCGCCACGAAAAAAGCTGCCGGATATCCTGCATCCACAAA
>CAYMGZ010000569.1:0-1826 GCA_964390095.1 uncultured Lachnospiraceae bacterium
TAAAAGTCAAGTGCTCTACCGACTGAGCTAGTGTCCCTGATCAAAACACTATCCCTTCCTCGCCTTTAAAGGATAGCAGTATTACTTTACCACATTTTTCCCAATATTGCAAGAAAAAATTTCATATCACTTGATTGCCCCTGTTTTTTGCAATCCCAACAGATTCCCCACGAAACATCCACGCAAATACCGCCACCAAAAAAACCTCACGTTTTATCCTCTTCCGACAATTCTTTTAACCCCCGCAATAGTTCAAGGTCAGAGGCCTGCACTTTGATGTTTGCACGCACCGGTGACCCGCCCGGCTTCGTTACCATAATCTCCACCACCGTTCCTTCCTCGATCCCCTGCTGGAGCATTTTTTTTGCAAATGCTGTAAATTTGGGGTGGTTTTTCTTAAAATTCTTTTTTGCGCCCATAAGCTTAAACATTGCTGTCGGATTCATAATCCCTCCTATTCTTCCCTTGGTATCCAATTTTTCCATGGCTGTTTTGCTGAGTGCTTTTTGGTATCGTACACACCAGAAAACTCCCATTCCACAAATTTCCCATCCCTGCCATATTTCGGACCGTAAAAATTGCTGGCGTTTTCCCGCAGGTACGTATGGAAAAACTTTACATCTTCATACTCCCCCATCCACCATTTCCCCGCGCAGGTACGCCGCAGTCTTCTCCATGATCCCAAGAAGGGTCCGGATGTCCACAAGCGTATCCCCCGTCTCCATGGAATGGTTGGCACCCTCGGTAACAAAAAGTGGCAACCCGCGTTCCCTGCAGGCCTCCTGTAATACCCTGGTGTCAACCCAAGTATCCGCCGTGCCATGGAACGCAATCCCCTGCTGTAACGGGAAACGGAAAGTTTCCGCCACCGGTGTATAATAAATATTCCGCGTTTGGATCCCAAGGTGTTTTGCCGTTTCTGCCGCCACCGCCGTGCCGATGCTCTTGGAAATAAAAACGATTTCCCCATATTGATCCCACGCGACTGCTTCCAGGGATTTTAGTGCATTCCGGAGTGAACACTCAAATGCTTCCTGCATTTTTTCCTCCGAGCCCTTGATCCCTGACGGAAGTTCCCCATATTTCACATCAATGGTCTCATAGCCGCATGTTGCAGCCAAATCTTTCGCATAATAAAGCAATGGCTTGTCCACATGGTAGCCAACCCCCGGAAATAATACTGCCAGCTTCAAATAATCCCCTCCCCCAAAAGGCAATCCCCTTTCTGTCTTGCCCTTCCTTCACATTCCTAAACGGCTTCCCCCGCTAAAACAAAAGCTTCCCCAACGATGGCATCCGCCGTATTTCCCACAGAGGTTCCCTGTGCTGACGAGGCTTCTTGCCCTTTTCCCTGCCCCTCTTTTACCGAAGGTCCTTCCTCCTGCCCGGATACGCCCTCCTGCTTGCCTTCATTCTCCATGTCTGCCTTGTCGGAAAGCTTTAAGCTTTTCATCCGCACACTCTGCCCGCAGCGGACCGTGATGATAAGCACCCGCGTGCCATCCGGTTTCACAACAATCCGGCTCTCGGTTTCCGTTTTTGGCTGCGGTGCACTTGGATGCTTCCCGGCGGCTTTCGCGTCATCGATCACACTTTGTTTTCCCCTCTTTTTCCCATTTTCTTCCTCCTCTGTATGGAACAATTCCGCCGCGTAAGCCTTTGAGTCCTTCTTCCCGGCACTGTATGCCGTTTTGCCCGCTGCCTCGCGGTATAAAGTAGAACATAATGCATTCCCACAGATCATTCTTTTTCTTCCTCCCCACACATCACAAATTTTCCATCCCTGCCATATTTTAAGACGGTAAGCATCCTCTCCCCGGCGGCTT
>CAYMGZ010000570.1:0-1823 GCA_964390095.1 uncultured Lachnospiraceae bacterium
GCCTTGGAGCAATAAAGTATTACAAGGGACTTAATAAAAAGCGTGTTACTTCGGTAAAAATCACAGATTTTAAATTAAGCGGAAACAATGGGGAGAATGAGGCCGATTTAGGTGATCAAAAAACGGATGATGGCGATTGTGTAACTGCTTCTGAAAATAAAAATGATGTTTTTAACGAGTACATGAGACATGCTCAAAAAGGAAATGAATCTGCACAGTATGAAGTCGCAAATCGTTATTATAATGGAAACGGAATTGCAAAAGATATGGATCAGGCTTTTAAATGGTGGGTAGAAGCAGGGATGCAGGGGAATGCAGATGCCCAATATAAAGTCGGTGATTGCTATGATAGTGGTATAGGAGTTAGAGAAAATAAAGAAAAGGCTTTTAAGTGGTATCTGAAAGCAGCAGAGCAGGGAAATATGGACGCTCAATGTAAAATTGGCGATTGTTATCGTTCAGGAAATGGGGTTCAAAAAGATGATGAGCAGGCTTTTGAATGGTATATGAAGGCGGCGAGGCAAGGGGATATAAGCGCACAGCTTGACATCGGTAATTACTATACGGAAAAGAATAGTGAGGGGGATAAAAAAGAAGCTTTTAAATGGTATCTGAAAGCGGCGGAGCAGGGGAGTGTAGAAGCCCAACATATCGTCGCTGGTTGTTATGTCAATGGGAATGGCGTTGAAGTGGATAAAAAAGAAGCTTTTCAGTGGTATCTGGAAGCGGCAAAACAGGGGAGTATAGCTGCACAGGGGATCGTTGGATCTTATTATTTAAGCGGGGAGTGGATCGAAAAAAATGAAAAAGAAGCTTTCAAATGGTATCTGAAAGCAGCAGAGCAAGGGGATATGGTAGCACAACGTAAGGTCGGTGATTGTTATTATGATGGAGAAGGTGTCCCGGAAAATGTTGAGGAAGCTTTTGGGTGGTATCTGAAAGCGGCAGAGCGCGGGGATATGGAAGCCCAATATAAAGTTGGTGATTGTTATTATGATGGAGTAGGTGTGAAGGAAGATATTGAGAAAGCTTTTCAGTGGTATCCGAAAGCAGCAGGGCAGAGAAATATGAGCGCAGAATGTGAAGTTGGTGATTGTTATCATTCAGGGAATGACGTTCAGGAGGATAATGGACAGGCTTTTGAATGGTATCTGAAAGCAGCAAAGCAAGGTGATATGGAAGCTCAACATAAAGTAGGAGATTGGTATTATAATGGAGGGAGAATTGAAAAAAATCTTGAAAAAGCTTTTCAGTGGTATCTGCGAGCGGCGGAGCAGGGTGATATGGAAGCCCAACATAAAGTAGGAGATTGCTATTATGAAGGACAAGGTGTTGAGAAAGATACTAAGGAAGCTATAAATTGGTACTTGAAAGCATTTCTGCGGGGGAATATGGAAGCTGAAAGAAAAATAGACTCGTATAATTTTAAAGATGAAGATTTTGAACGAGAAGATGAGAATGTTTTATTTACAGTTGCGGAGAAGTATAGGTGTGAAAAATTTTCGGAGGAAAAAGCGTTTGATTGGTATCGAAGAGCTGCAAAATTAGGGCAGATGCAAGCACAATATATGACCGGAAAATACTATGAAGACAAAGGTAAAAGGTATGAGGCTTATAAGTGGTATGCTCAGGCAGCATTACAAGGACATAAAGCTGCACAACGTGGGGCAAAACGATTAGAATGGGTGTCCAAAGAAACCGAACCCAAAGAAACCGAACCCAAAGAAACCGAACCCCAAAAAACCGAGCCTAAAGAAACATCTTCTATATGGAAGAAAATTTTTAAGTTATAAGTGTGAATCCATAACCTGAATTTTGGGCGC
>CAYMGZ010000571.1:0-1822 GCA_964390095.1 uncultured Lachnospiraceae bacterium
CACAATTATTACGAAAATATTACATAGGGAAATGCTGGAACACGTATATTTTTGGACTTTGTGTGGGAAATTATGAAAAAAGAAATAGCAAATATTACATCGGCTTCACAAGTTGTTAACAATCTTAGAGGCAAAACGTATAAAAATCATGGCATGAAATATACTTTCATTGTGCAAGATTTTGACATGTGGGAATAAATGGAAAAAGTTGATATACGGAACTGCCAAAAAGCTTTGGAACTTATTGACAGTTTTAGCTCCTTTGATATAATACACACATGGATTGCGGAAAGCCCGTCCGAAACCATTTTGGACATAGAGTATTTTTAGAAGCTGATTTCAAAAAAGGTTTTAGAAAAGAGAGGAAATTTGTATGCAGGAATTACAAACGTTTCTCCAAAAGAAAAAGGGTCAAGATACAGTAGAAAGCAACCGCCGCACAAAAAGAAGCCGCAAAAAAAGAGCGGCAATGCTTAGTATTGCGGCGGTTGGGGTAATCCCTTTTCTGGCTCCGCCTGTGGGAACAGACCCGTCTGTTTTTGCACTTGCAGCAGTGGCAAACAGCATTGACAAATTGTTCGGTGGGGAAGAACCGGCGGTGGAAGATGCATTGATTGCGGCGGTGGCAGCGGAGAATGAAGAAGCGGCAAACGTAACCAAAGCGCAGATGGCTGACTCTACAAAGAAAAATGTTTTTACGGATTTTTGCAAAGTGGCAGCGGAATATACTACGCAGACATGGAATGGCATTGCCCGGACTGCCCGGGGAAATATATGGACGGACATGGAAGACGAGCTCCAGCTGCTGCGGATTTCCGGGGAAGACGGATTGTCGGATGGCGATGTTCTGGTAAATGCCGGGGAAGCACAGGGGGCATCAAGGGAATTTGGCAGGATGCTGGCGGCGGATGCAGGCTTGGTGAATCAGGTGGCGGCAGGTAGTACTGCAGGTGCGGTGAAACCGGCCGTGGAAGGGAAGGCGGCGGATGGAACCGGGAACCAGACGGCAGGAAAGGCGGCGGATGGAACCGCAGGCGGGGCAGACCGCATAGCAGTAAACGGAAACGGAACCGCGGGAAAAGCAGACAAAGCGGCGGGAAGCGGAACCACGGGCAAGGCGGATAAGACGGCAGGAAGTGGGAGCACGGGCGAGGCGGATAAGGCGGCAGGAAGCGAAACCACGGGCAAGACAGATAAGACGGCGGGAAGTGGGAACGCAGATCAGGCAACGGCAAGTGCTTCCACGGACAAGGTTGATGGGGCGGCAACGAATGGAACTACGGGAAAACCGGACAAGACGGCGGCAACTGAAACCGTGGCTGGTGCGGACAAACTGCAGCTGCCAACGGACATCCCTTCGGCACTTTCCATGGAGTACAACGCGGGCTATACGGCGCTGAAGCTTTCGTCGGAGCAGCTTACCGTGCTTGAGACGATTGTGGAGGCGGAAGCGGGGGATGAGGATGCTTATGGAAAGATCCTTGTTGCAAACGTGGTCCTGAACCGCGTATTGGATGAGGAATTCCCGGATACGGTCAAAGGGGTTGTGTTCCAAAACAACGGGAAAACTTACCAGTTCTCCCCGGTACGCAAAGGCGGGCGGTATTATACCGTGAAAGTGTCAAAGCATACGAAAGCCGCAGTGGCAAGGGCACTTGCGGGGGAAGATTATTCGGATGGGGCGCTTTACTTCTTTGCAAGAAGATATACTTCCGCCAAGAAGGCAAACTGGTTTGATACTTCCTTGCGGAAAATCGTGGAGTATGGCTGCCATGAATTTTTTGGAAATAAATAAGGAAATGGAAAAGCTGCGCATTGGGCG
>CAYMGZ010000572.1:0-1820 GCA_964390095.1 uncultured Lachnospiraceae bacterium
AACTTACCTCATCTAATTTTCCTGCTACAGCATCTGAATTTAATTCTGATGCTTTATAAACTTTTGCTGCGTTTGTATTTCCATCTCCATTTAAAATTACATCAATTACAGCACCAACTTCATCATAAGATGCTTGTACTGAAACTAATTCCATTTGTTTTCTGAACATATCAATAGTTGTTCTTCTCATTACTTCATAAGTAGCTTTTACACCAATTCCATATTTATAAATCTTGATAGACATTTCTCCAAGTTTTAATTCTGCAACTGGAATATCAGAACCTTCTGCAATTCTTCTTTTCTTTAATGATTGTTTATTTCCTTTTCCTGCTGGTGTGTTAGATAAATCTAATACAATTTGTTTTGCAGTATCTCCTGTAATTACTCTTGTACTAGCAACTAATTCATTAATAATAGATGGCATACCAGAAATTTGTCTTAATTGTCTAATAATAAATTCTGGGAATAATGCTCTATTTTCATTAGTTGTAAAGAAAGCCATCATTGAAGAACTTTGAATACCAAATTGCATATCATCTTTTACAATAATTCCTTTTGATAATAAAGCAATATCAAATGCATCCAATTCTCCATTAAATTTTTCAACAATATTTGCATATTTGTTATTTAAGTATGTAGAAAGTGAAACACCTTCTGTTGCTGCTGCTTCAATATCAGCAGATTGAACCTCAATTTTTTCATCATCTTTTAATACTAAAAATTTATTCATTGTTTTACCTCCATTATAATATAATTGATGCAAATAAACTACCAGTAGCAGATGGTTTTGCAACTGTAATTTCTCTTCCACCTGCTGCACTCGATGTTGCTGCTAATGTAGAAATAGTTCCATCATTATTTACTACAAGTGGTTGTCTACCAGCTGTAATTGCTGCTTTTGTTGGAACGTTATCAATTCCTCCAGTAATTTGAACTGATGCAAATCCATCCATTTCATAAGCCATAATAATTCCTAATACAGCATCTGCTGCTGTTGGAGTAGCTGCACCAAATCCAACTTTTCCATCTGTTCCTAGTTTAACTGCTAAATTTTTTCCATTAATA
Source organism: uncultured Lachnospiraceae bacterium (assembly GCA_964390095.1). Lineage (GTDB taxonomy): Bacteria > Bacillota > Clostridia > Lachnospirales > Lachnospiraceae > RGIG4057. The sequence goes on from CAYMGZ010000572.1 coordinate 1,066, forward strand.
TCAACATTTCCTGTTTTTGCATTTAAATGATTTGCTTTTAAATAAGCAATGGTTGTATCATCTACTGGAAAAGTAGCTGCTACATATCCAATTTTGTTAAAATCTACAATTTTGTTCATTTTAAAATCCTCCTTTAATAATTTGATGTTTTAAATTGTTTCATATCTACTCTTCTTATTTCTTCTGAATTTTCATTAGAGAAATCTTGTTGAGAAACTTTATCTTTAACAAATTGTGCATTTGCTTGTTCTTCCCAAGTTTTTTTCATTTGCTCAATATCTTTTGTAGACATATTAGCAAAAGTTTTTGTAAATACTTCTTTGTTAAAAGCATTTCCCATTGAATGAACTCCACTCTCCAAAGCAGATTCAATAACTAAATTTCTATGTTCTAATCCTTCTTTTGCTAAAGTTATTAATTCTTCTAGGCTTCCAATATTATCAAATTTCTCTAATATTTCAGATTCTTTGTATAACGTTTCTGTTTCTTGTGGTTCTGTTTCTGGTTCATTAGATTGTGTAGTAGGTTCAGTAGTAGGCTCTATTAATGGTTCAGTCGTTGGTTCTCCTTCTTCTTCTCCCTCATTTGTTAAAGTATTGTCAATTTCTTGCTCTAACTCTTCTTTTTCTGCCATACTCTCTAATCCTCCTTTCTCATTTACTTCTTTATATAATAAATTAATGCTACCTTTAGTAGAGTAACGAATAATAATATCTTTTTATGATAGTTCTTGTTTTCCAACTAATGATTTAAAT
>CAYMGZ010000573.1:0-277 GCA_964390095.1 uncultured Lachnospiraceae bacterium
TCGTCTCGGAAAACGGCTTTGGGAAACTGACGGATATGGGGGAATTCTCCTGTCAGCACCGCGGTGGCAAAGGAGTAAAGTGTTACAAAATTTTGGAAAAAACTGGAAGTGTTGTCGGTGCAAAAGCAGTCAATGACGATAATGAAATTATGATTATCACGAATGAAGGGATTATCATCCGGCTTCTTGTCTCCGGGATCAGCAAGCTTGGCAGGATTACGTCCGGCGTGAAATTGATGGACATTGACACCGAGAAGGATATCCGCGTTGCAAGTGT
>CAYMGZ010000573.1:287-1813 GCA_964390095.1 uncultured Lachnospiraceae bacterium
AAAGTAAGGGAAAGCAATGCTACGGCTAATGAGGAAGAATTCTTAAAGAAACTGGAAGAAGAACTTGCGGAAGAAAATATCCCAGTGGATGGCGCGGAAGATGCGGAGGAAAATGAGCCGGGGGGATTTGAAAATCCTGCAGGGGAAAAAGATTTGGAATCATCGGAAAACGAAGGAAAAATGGTAAAAAAGGCTGAGGATTTATCCGATATCAATAAATTGGTAGAACGCGCGTTAAAAGATCAGGAAGACCAGGAAGAAGAATAAAGAAATAAAATGTAACCGGAGGGGCTGTCGGACTTTTTTCACGAAATCCGGCAGCCTTATTTATGCGCAGGGGCTTGAATGGAATATAGTTGTTGATGCGATCTGTGCGGCAGATAGTTGAGGAATGCACTTTCCTACTTGATTTTGTGTGGGCATTCAGAATAAAAAAGAAAAATGCCATTCATATGGCAGAATGGAGAAAAAAATATGAGAACAATCCATACGGACGAAATTATAAAAAATATCCGTGAAATGTGCATGGAAGCAAACTTAACCCTCTCGGATGACGTAAAAAACAGGATTCTTTGCGCCGGTGAAACCGAAGATTCCACACTTGGAAAACGGATTCTCGGCCAATTAAAAGAAAACCTTGTAATTGCAGAAACCGAACAGATTCCGATCTGCCAGGATACCGGGATGGCAGTTGTATTTTTAAACATCGGCCAAAATGTCCATATCGAAGGAATCCTGTTAGAAGATGCAATCAACGAAGGAATCCGGCAAGGCTACCGTGACGGATATCTGCGCAAATCCGTTGTTGGCGACCCATTGCTGCGGGAAAATACAAAAGACAACACCCCGGGCATTCTCCACTATACCATCGTGCCAGGGGAGAATCTGGAAATTACCGTTGCCCCAAAAGGCTTTGGCAGTGAAAACATGAGCCGTATCATCATGTTAAAACCAGCGGACGGTGTAGAAGGAGTAAAACAGGCCATTTTGGAAACCGTAAAACTCGCCGGGCCAAATGCCTGCCCGCCCATGGTGGTCGGTGTGGGCATCGGTGGGGATTTTGAAAAATGTGCCATCCTCGCGAAAAAAGCGTTGACAAGAAACCTTGACACCCCATCCCCACTTACCCATATCAAAAAATTAGAAGAAGAATTATTGCAGGAAATCAACGCAATTGGCCTTGGGCCAGGGGGGCTTGGCGGCAGGACAACCGCGCTTGGCGTGAATATTGAAACATACCCAACCCACATCGCAGGCCTCCCCGTTGCGGTTAATATCTGTTGCCATGTAAACCGCCATGTAAAAAGAATCCTATAGCCATCCGTTGAAAAACAGGCTTGCTTTGTGGATAAAAATCCGAAAAATACAGCGGGGTGTGGATAACATGATAGAATTCAGGAAAGGAATCAAAAATATGGAAAGAAAACTTACCCTCCCAATCACAAAAGAAATCGCTGACACCTTAAACGCAGGCGATTATGTTTATTTAACCGGAACAATCTATTCCGCAAGGGATGCGGCACATA
>CAYMGZ010000574.1:0-1810 GCA_964390095.1 uncultured Lachnospiraceae bacterium
CTATCATTTCATATGCAAGTTTTTTGTGCTGTTCTACATCTTTAACATGGGGTTGCTCATCTGCACGAAACTTTTTGGGAAAGCCCAATATGATGCGAAGCGCTGGCTCATACTTCCGGGAATCGGCCAGTTCATGCCATCGGAGTTGACAAAAGTCCTTTTGATCCTGTTTATCGCGGCAATGTTCACACATTTCCAGAAGAAGATTGACAAGTTCTACTTCCTTGTGGTCATGTGCATCCTCATTGCGCCGCCGCTCTACCTGATCTTAGACCAGCCGGACCTGTCCACGACCGTCGTACTGCTTGTCATGTTTGCGGGTATGGTGTTTTTGGCAGGGCTTACCTACAAGATCATCATCCCGGTGCTAATCGTTGCGATTCCGGCGTGTATGGGGCTTTGGTGGTACATCCAGCAGGATTTCCAGATTTTGCTTGAAAAATATCAGCGAAACCGCATCCTTGCCCTAAAGTATCCGGAGAAATACCCGGACCTGATGTATCAGCAGGACAACGCGGCGATCGCGATCCATTCGGGGGGCCTGACCGGGAAGATGATGCTTGACAACACGGGGGCGACATGGAAATGCAAGGGACTTGCTGCGATTGAGAGTGATTTTATTTATACCGCATTCGGGGAGGCCTATGGGTTTATCGGGTGCTGCGTGGTCATCGGGCTTTTAGCATATTTCATATTCCGCGCGTTCCAGACCGCAAGGCATTCAAGGGATTATCTTGGCATGCTGATCGCCGGGGGGATCGGCACCTTGATCGGGGGACAGACAATTATTCATATCTGTGTGAATATGTCTTTATTTCCGAATACGGGGATCCCGCTTCCATATGCAAGCCAAGGCCTAAGTTCCCTGTTTGGGAATTACCTGATGGTTGGCTTACTGTTAAACATTGGTTTACAAAAGAAAGAAAAAGTGAAAGACAAAGATGACATTATTTCTTTATGAACAAGCGATATGCGCGGACAGATTCATTTTGATTAATAAACAACATTATGGGATTAGGCAAAAGGGAGGGTTTACATGAATATCGGAATGATCGCACACGATGCCAAAAAGAAACTGATGCAGAACTTTTGTATTGCATACCGGGCAATCCTCGCAAAAAACGAAGTTTATGCAACAGGAACGACAGGCCGCCTGATCGAGGAGGTCACAAACCTAAACATCCACAAATATCTCGCCGGGCATTTGGGTGGGGAACAGCAGATGGGGGCGCAGATCGAACACAACGAGATTGACCTTGTCATCTTTTTGCGCGACCCGCTGACACAAAAATCGCATGAACCGGATGTCAACAATGTTGTCCGGCTCTGCGACACACACAACATCCCGCTTGCGACCAACCTCGCGACCGCGGAGCTTTTGATCAAGGCGCTCGACCGCGGTGATCTGGAATGGCGTGAGGCTTACCGTTAAAACATGGGGAAAACATACAGAAATGAGGAAAATATGCGAAAATCCTTGACCCAAGGAAGGGGAACATGGCAGAAAGGAAAATCTATCATTTTACCTGCCATGCTCTTTTCTTTTCTTCTTACCGGATGTAGCGGGAAAGTTTCCCCGGTACCGATGCTGTTTCCGGCATCGGAGAACTTTTCGGTCAACATACGGGATACCTACCGCAACCAGGTGGCCACAAGCGGCCTGGCGCTTTCATTTCCGGCAGCGGCGCGCTGTGTTCCGTCCGGGCCGGAGGATGTGCTGAACGACGAGGTAAATGCTGCATTTCTGTTCAATCTTACGGATGGGACGGTACTGTTTTCGCAAAAATGTTATGAAAAAATTTATCCGGCC
>CAYMGZ010000575.1:0-1797 GCA_964390095.1 uncultured Lachnospiraceae bacterium
TCCTGCTCCCAGCTAGAATATCTGACACTCCCGGCTTCCTTAAAAAAACTGGGGCCATATGTGTTTGAGCGTTGCAGAAAATTAAAAATACTGACCATCCCACCGGACTTGGAGGAATATGACTATCCGCTGCATATTGCAAGTAATTCCTGGTATGATTATGAACCTGTCCCTATCGTTTACGTGACCGATATTGCGCAGGCGCAGGACCTATCGGAGGCGATTAAATACGGGACAAGGGTGGTGGAGCTGGAACTGTCCGTGAAAAAAGTCCACCTTGGGGTTGGTTCGAAATTCCCGCTGCGTTTTAACAGCAAGGCGAAGGCGGAAAAGTGGACATCAAGCAACCGGAAGGTTGTGACCGTGGACAGGGTTGGGAATTTGTATGCAAAGGGCGCCGGGACGGCAACGGTCACGGCACAGATTTACGGGAAAAAATATCGTTGTGAAGTGACAGTGGAATGATGGGCGCGGTTTTCATCATTTTACTTTGGCTGTGAATATTTTGGCGGGAGGGAAAAGTCATGAGTGGTATGGGGAGTTTAAAGTATCATTTACAGGGTTTTTAACAGAAATTGACAAGTACCTGGCAGGGATTTTCCATGGGGACTATGAATTATAAGGAGGCAGCATGAAAAAGATCATTTCACTGGCCTTCCTGACCGTTTCGCCGGCTGCCCTACCGCAGCTGGCGTTACTGCGTCCGGAGGCGTGTACCATGAAATACCATATGATGCCAATGCAGAATAATATACAGCCCTTTGTGGGGCAGCGGGATCAGTGTTTCAGAACCCCTGACCCGCTCCCGATTTTTCCGCCATCCAACAGATATTTTTTCATGTTTTTCTGCAAGGTACTCTGTTCCGGGAAACCGGCGACAAAGCGCTCTTTTGTTTTGAATACCCATTCGATATATTCCGTTTCGGAATAATCCACTTTTTGGATCCGGAATCTTTTTTGAAATGCGAGGATGCGGGAATTTTCCGGCAGCAGCGCGGACAATTCCGGGGCCAGAAGCCAGGAATTGCAAATGTAATCCACGCCGGAAAATTCCGGGAAATGTGTGGCGAAAAAGCGGTTTGCCTGAGCAATTGACCGGTCGCAATTTTGCGAAGTTAAGACGCAGTCGGAAGGGATGTGCATGCCGATGACAGCCGCGCCGTTTTCGCGCAGCATTTCGTATTCCAGTTCCCCGATGCGGAATAAGGTTCCGCTTATCTGCCTTGGTGTCCACCATTCGCGGTCAAAAGCAAGACTTTTGGTGCTTGCTTCACATTCTGCGATAAATCTTGTAAAACAGCGCATGGTCGCCCAGAATATGGAATCCGGGATGGCGTGTTCCTGATACCATGTGTGCTGTTCGGCCGCGCACACGAGCATACAGGCTAACATTTTTATCTGTCCTTCATCCTCCCCTAATATTTGTTTTAATGCTGCCCTTGTGGCGGCCTCGGTTTCCATGCTTTTTAAGCCCCCGATGATGTTTTTGGCAGCGCCAAAGGCACTGGATTGGCGGTATGCTAAGACTTTGTCCTGTATTTCCTTTGGGAGGGCGATCCCCTCGCACAATGTTTTTAAGTTCATGGAAAATACCTGTATGATCCTTTCGTTTTTTGTTTGCGGCAGGCGGGGCGGAATCCGCGATGTATTTATTTTAGCGGTTGGCTAGGGGGGCTGTCAATAGGTTTGTCGTGCGGGTTCGCAAAAAAATGCTTGCAATTTGGAAAAATCTATGTTATACTGCCTCTTCGTGAGACATTAAATTTTCCTTGCTCCCGTTTTTTTCGGGGGCCAGAG
>CAYMGZ010000576.1:0-1790 GCA_964390095.1 uncultured Lachnospiraceae bacterium
AGCCCTTGGGGAATGTGATTTATCGTCATTTCCCGGGGAGGAACTACATATATGGAAGAAGAAAAAAAGAATAGCCTGCGTTTTCTGCGCTGGCCATGGAATGTGATTGTTTATATCCTGTTGGCAGTTGCATTCCGGCTTTTGTCGATTCCCATGATCCTGTTTTTGATGTGGCTCCAGAAAAAGTATAATCCGCACGGGATGGCGGAAGGGTACTGCCTTTCCCGCACAAGGAAGCGCCTGCCCGGCCTTTTGCTGGCGCTGCTTTTCCTATTCATCGGAATCGCGCTTGGCGCACTTTTTTATTCGGAACTCCATGCGCCAAAGGAGGACTGGGAATTTTCGGATTATGCGGTTTTTGCATTTTCCGGTGTGGCGGCAGCCGCAATGTTTCTTGCCGGGGTTTATGAGGCTTTTGTTTCCGTGCGGGATACCTTTTTCCCTGCGAAAAGCGCGCTTGCAAAATCCATCCGCAGGCAGCTTCCCTTTCCGGAGGAAGCCCCGCCGGTTAAAGAATTGTTTGCCATGGTGGATGATGATTTGCGGGAGCATGGGGAATGGTTTGATGCGGTTGGCATCGGGGATGAGTGGGTGCTTGGTGATGTTGCCAGCCGGATTGACCGCATCCGGGGGATTTTTACGGTGGATGAACTGCGCCAGCACCATACCCAGACAGGTGTCCGCTCAAACCGGGTCCTGGAACTTATTTTGGTGGATGACCGCTGGCAGATGGCCGTGACGACCTTCCACAGCCCGAAGGAGCTGCGCGCGGCGGCGGATTGCCTTTGTTTCCGTGTGCCGAGTGCATTTCGTGGGATCAATGGCGATTATACGCACTTTATGGCAAAGGATGAGGTGGAGCGCGAAACATTTGAGCGTGAGTTCCGGCAGAAAGAAGCTAAGCGTGCCTCAAACTGGGCAATGCGCGAAGCCGCACCATATGTAAAATAAAAAATATGCGGGAGATTTTGTGGGACTTAAAACAGCAAAATCCCGTACAGTGCCGGGAAGAGTTTTTTGGGAGCAGGGCGGACAAAAAATTCTTCCCAAGGTGGTTGGTACTGGGAGGGATTTTGCGGGACTTAAAATAGGAGATTGATTATGGGAAGGACATTGAGCAATGAAGTAAAACAGGCGTTGCAGGATATTTATTACAACGAGCGCACGGGCAGGGGCAAGGAAGCCTTTGCCCTCCTTGAGAAGGCCTCGGATGCGGGGGATGGGGATGCCTCCTGTGTCCTGGCGCGCTGTTATTGTGGCCGCCAGTATGTTTGGCGGGGGCATGGTTTTCCGGAGGATGACGACCTTGCTACAAAGTATTTACATAAATCCGTGGAGCAGGGCAGTGCGCTCGGCGTTTTGGTGGCATTGCGCACCGGGGAGCTGACTGCGGAATTGGAAAGGAAAATGCCGTTTGCAAGTCTGCAGGAGGCGTTTGATGCGGCGGTTGCGCTGGCGGATACCGGGGATGCGTTCTGCCAGTATGTGGTCGCCAATGCTTATTTTTGGTGGGATTTTGTCCGGATCCAAAACCGGAGCAGGGAATCGTTCCCGAACGCGGCGGCTTACAAGGCCTACTTAAAGGAAAATATTTCCAAATGCGAAGATTTGTTTTGGAAAGCGTTCCGGGGCGGGATGTATTTTGCGGCGAACAACTTAAACCGTTATTACACGCAGGGCGACGAGGATATTATTGCGCCGCAGCCGCAGAAAGCGCTTGATTTATGGAGGATTGGCGCGGAGTACGGGCATCCGATCCATCAGGCGATTTATGCGGATGACTTAAAAAA
>CAYMGZ010000577.1:0-1785 GCA_964390095.1 uncultured Lachnospiraceae bacterium
TATTGTTTAAAATTTCCGTAAAAGTTATGCCATTGTCCGCCGTGCAGGCACCTTTGCGCAGGCGCATGATATGGTTGCTCTTCATGCGGTCCACAATATCATCAATCACTTCCTCCATCGGTTCAACAAATGCGATCTTATCCGGGTCATTGGTCTTGTAAGCTTCAATCATCAGGTCAATGACATTGCGCACCGCGTCAAAAAGCACTTCAATCTCCGCCTTTGCCTCCGGCGTAAAACTGCTTTTATTTTCAAACATATACTCCGCCGTCTCTGACAGGTTCACACAATAATCGCCGATCCGCTCTAAGTCGCTGACCGACTGTAAAATCTCCGTCGCAAGGTGCGAATCCTCCTCCGTCATCGTATGGTATGTAACATTGACCATGTAGGCGTTGATGCCCGCCTCGCTCTTATCAAGGAATTCCTCCCCTGCGTTCATCCGTGCAAGCGCTTTTTCATTGTAGCCATTCAACACCATGTCCGAGACGATCGCCGCGTTTTCCTTGACGACATTGCACATGTCAAACAGCACCTTCCGGCACTGCTCCATTGCAACCTGCGGGTTTTTCAAAAACGCGTCGTCCAGGCAGTCGAGCGTGCGCTTTTCCTTCACGTCGCCGCTGTCCTTGACCAGGCGGTGCAGCATTTTATCATACTGTTTGACAAAGGGCATCAGCACGAGCGCCGCAATCAGGTTGATCCCCGTGTGCATCGTCGCAATGTCACCACGGTTGACGACATTTTCCATCGTCGCAAAGTCGAAAATCAGATCCAGCCCATAAACACTGACCCCAAACAAAACAAGGCTGAATATGTTAAAAAACAAATAACACATGGATGCACGCTTCGCATCCTTATTGTTGCCGATGCTCGCCAGCACGACCGGAACACATTTGCCGATGTTCTGCCCGAGCAAGATCGGGAATGCCGTTGCCACCGTGATGGAACCGCTCGCCGAAAGTGCCTGCAAAATACCGACGGATGCAGATGAACTCTGGATCACGGCCGTCAAAAGCAGACCAACCAATATGCCAACAAAAGGGTTTTTAAAGGAAGTAAACAATTCCTTGAATTGTGGCAGGTCCTTTAACGGGGCGAAGGTTTCCTCCATCGTCGTCATCCCCCAGAAAAGGATACCAAAACCAATCAGAAGATTTGAAATATTTTTTGTCTTACGCTTTTTGGATAAAAGCATGATAAACGCACCAACAACAATGATAATCGGTGCAAAAGAAGATGGCTTTAACATCGAAAGGAACGCCCCGCCGCCGCTAAGGTCACCAAGCCGCAGGATCTGACCGGTTGCCGTTGAGCCGATGTTCGCCCCCCAGATCACCGGGATGGTTTGTTCCAATGTCATGATCCCTGCATTGACAAAACCAATCATCGTGATCGATGTCGCCGCCGAAGACTGTATCACCGCCGTCACCCCGGTCCCAAGTGCCAACCCCTTCCACCGGTTGTCCGTAAACCGCTCCATCGTCTTTTCCAGCTTTGCGCCTGCCAGCTTCTCAATCGACGAAGCCATCAGATTCATCCCATAAAGAAACATGCCAATACCGGCCAGCAGGGGAAGCATCTTCGCAATTGTCTCCATCTTCTACCTCACATTTCCTCAAGCATACAAACAAGATTTCTTAAACCGCCATCGTTTTTGTTGTTTCTGCGAATAAATTTTCACATCATGTCATATTTTATCATGAAAATTCCAAGGATGGAAGTAGTAATTTACACGAATTTTCAGGTTGCTTTTTGCCTTTTTCTGTCTTTCTCGATATCCCC
>CAYMGZ010000578.1:0-1772 GCA_964390095.1 uncultured Lachnospiraceae bacterium
ATACGCTTTCCCGTCCTTCTTTAACAAACTGGAAACAAGCATACAAATTTCCCCCGTATCCGCCCTTTTCCCATCTGCTTTTTTGTCCTTCACCCCAACAACACGGTCTTTTGGCATTGAAGTTTTTACTTCTTCCTTTGTCTCTTTCCTTATAACCTTCTCTTCACGGATGTCTTCCCCATCGAAAAAAAATCTCTTTACAACGGCCATATTCCCTCACATTCTGTTATATCCTACAACTTTGTGACATCCTCCTCCACCTAAAGAGGCGGGGGCTTCCTTTCGCATAAGAGCGAACCGTCGGTTCTCTTAATATTATACCAGCTGGCAATAAAAACATCAATCCATCTTCCCAAATCCGTTTATTTATGCTAAACTTAAGTTGCCAATCATAAAAATACACGTGAAAGTGAGGTCTTACCATGTCCGCACCACTAGGCAACAGCCAAACCACAGATCCACACAAACAAATGCATTATTGGATGTCACAGGAATTTTCCAAGCTACACCTGCTTTTGCTTGCTGTTGCGTTTTGTATGATCTTTTATGGAATTTCGGTTTTCACCCTATACAATAAAGCCTCCCGCATTTTTATATTCCTTGGGCTTATGCTCTTTCTTTTTACCCTTGTACTGCTGCCGCGCCTGCTGTGCACGAAATTCATGGTTAAACATTCTGCCATTGGCCGCCAACTCCGGGTGTTCGGGGATTTTGATACCATCTACCCTGAGATCTTAGCTGCCGTCGAATCACCCCTATATACAAACGGCACGGAATTGTTCAGTAAAAATTATATCTTCCTTATGCCCGAACCAGCCCAACCCCCGCAAATTTCCTCCTTCCAAAACAAAGGGAAACTTTTCATCCTTCCGGTACGGTGGTTATCGCGTGTTTCTATCAAACCAAATGAACCATACCCGGATGAGATGAACACCATACTTTTCCGTCTGCAACATCGTCCGGCCAACATCTCTGCCTCCAACGGTTTGTACACAATGACCATACATATGGATGCCTCAGCGACCAAAGAGCTTGTTACTGCAATTACGGCACACATGAATGCCGTAAACGGAAATGGGCAGGATGTAGACTTTTTGGAACCGCTTGCTTCTTTTTCGGAAAAAACGGGTGATTTTACAGCAAAATCTGCTCTCTTTACAGAAAAAATAGGAGAGCCTACCGCATTTTCGCCAAAGCATATAACAAACGCTCCCCCCTCAGGACGCAGACGTTCCCCTGCTGCCCGCTCAGCAGCGCGTTTTCGTTCCAACCCATTGCGCGAACTGCGAGACGGGAAAATGCGGGTGTTCCGCCTTGTTGTTTCACTCATCCTATTTGCCAACGTCGGGACGATCCTTTGGATTTATTTCATGTTGGACGGAAGTTTATCCACACTGCCACGCGATTTCGTCCGTTTTATCCACCGGGAATTGCTCTCCAATCCCCAAAACCTTCTCTTTGCGCTTGGCCTGCTGGCAATTTACCTGCTTCCGACCCTATTTGTCTACGTGATGATCCGGCGCTGGTACCGTGGCTTTTTGGAGGAATATGAAAAGCTCCCGCAAACGGAACAGCAGGAGCTTCTCAAACAATTATGTGACAATTTTGAAACCGGGCAGCCTGCTGTCATTTATACAGGGCGCTGCTTTTGTTTCCGCGACATGCGCCGCCTTTCTTTCCAGACTTTGCTTCCCTATTCGTCTGTGCTTTGGATTTACCGGACACACGGTGCATTTCCAATCGGCGGACCTGCCCCAGGCCTTGAAACGCAA
>CAYMGZ010000579.1:0-1770 GCA_964390095.1 uncultured Lachnospiraceae bacterium
GAAGAAATCCCTCTGCGGAATAAGGGCGTTGGGAGGGGAGTTGCGGAACTATAAACAGCAACTGCCCGGACAACGCCCCAGAGGGATTTCTGGAAGCCAAAGCGGGAAGAAATCCCTCTGCGGAATAAGGGCGTTGGGAGGGGAGTTGCGGAACTATAAACAGCAACTGCCCGGACAACGCCCCAGAGGGATTTCTGGAAGCCAAAGCGGGAAGAAATCCCTCTGCGGAATAAGGGCGTTGGGAGGGGAGTTGCGGAACTATAAATAGGAGGAAAAAATGGAAATCAATCAGGCAGCAAAAGAGGACAAGGTATTTTTATTTGAGCAGATGCCTATCCCCAAAGCCGTCCGCAAGCTTGCCGTGCCGACGATTCTAAGCTCGCTCGTCATGGTATTCTACAACCTTGCGGACACATATTTTGTAGGTCTGCTCAACATGTCAAAGGAGACGGCAGCCGTGACGCTCGCAGCCCCATTGCTGCTTGCCTTTAACGCGGTGAACAACCTTTTCGGCGTGGGCGCTTCCAGCATGATGAGCCGCGCACTCGGAAAAAAAGAGATTGAAACCGTAAGGAAAAGTTCGGCATCCGGTTTTTATTACGCACTTTTTTGCGGTATCTTGTTTTCCGTCATCTTCACGCTCCTAAAAAACCCATGCCTCACCCTTTTGGGCGCGGATGAGGCAACGGCAGGCGTGACAGGGGAATATTTGAAATGGACCGTCAGCTTTGGCGCGGCCCCGGCAATCTTAAATGTCGTGCTTGCATATTTGGTGCGCGCGGAAGGTGCTTCCCTGCATGCAAGCCTCGGGACGATGAGCGGTTGTCTGCTCAATATCATCCTTGACCCGATTTTTATCCTCCCATGGGGCCTTAACATGGGTGCGGCAGGTGCGGGGCTTGCAACTTTTATTTCCAACTGCGTGGCATGCCTGTATTTTTTCTGCTTGCTGTATGTAAAGCGGAAAACAACCTATGTCTGTGTAAAACCGAATATGGCGAAACCGGATAAGCGCGTGCTCCTTGGTATTTGTGCCGTCGGCATCCCGGCATCCATCCAGAACCTGTTAAATGTCACGGGCATGACAATCCTGAATAATATGACTGCTTCCTTTGGGGAAGATGCCGTGGCAGCGATGGGGATTTCCCATAAGATCAGCATGGTTCCGATGCAAATTGCATTTGGTCTGTCACAGGGCATCATGCCGCTAATCAGCTATAATTATGCCAGCAAAAACCATGCGCGCATGAAAAAAAGTTTTTGTTACACGGCAAGGATATCGTTAATTTTCATGGCAGCCGTGACCGCCGCCCTCTGTTTTGGTTCCGGGTTCGTTGTTAAAATGTTTATGAAGGACGCGGCGGTTGTGGATTATGGAACGCAATTTCTGCGCGGTTTCGCGCTGGGGATGCCTTTTTTGTGCATGGACTTTCTGGCGGTGGGCGTATTCCAGGCGTGCGGCATGGGGATGAAATCCTTTATCTTCGCAATCCTGCGCAAGATTGTGCTGGAAATCCCGGCACTCTACCTGCTTAATGCCCTGTTCCCGCTGTATGGCATCGCATACGCACAGTGCGCGGCGGAAATGGTTTTGTCGGCGGTGGCTGTCGGCGTGCTGGTACATTTTTTCCGGGAAACACAAAAAGAATCCTTGCCATGCCGGGGGAAAGGAGGGGAAGAAAAATGCTCGGATTAAAACGGGGAACTGTAAAATTATGTAAACATGAAAAAGAATGGGAAACCGAAGCGCAGAATACCATTTCCCGTCTG
>CAYMGZ010000580.1:0-1769 GCA_964390095.1 uncultured Lachnospiraceae bacterium
TCCATTGACATGGACTTAGTCGATGCCCAGCAGGCAAGGCGGATGCTTGACCGCATGGTGGGGTATGAGATCAGCCCGCTTTTATGGTCAAAGATCAAGCGGGGCCTCAGCGCCGGGCGTGTGCAGTCGGTGACACTGCGCATCATCGCTGACCGGGAGAAGGAGATTGAGGAATTCGTGCCGCAGGAATATTGGAACCTTGAGGCGGCATTTTCGATTTCCGGCGAGAAAAAGCCGCTGCTTGCGAAATTTTACGGGACAACGGAAAAAAAGCTTTCCGTCACATCCAAGGAGGAGATGGATGGGATCATGGGAAAGTTAAACGGCGCGAAGTTTACGGTGACGGAGTTAAAGAACGGGGAACGCCACCGCAAGGCACCATTCCCGTTCACGACCAGCACCCTGCAGCAGGAGGCGGCAAAGCTTTTAAATTATTCCACCCAGAAAACAATGCGCCTGGCGCAGCAGCTCTATGAGGGCGTGGATGTCAAGGGGCATGGTACCATCGGTCTGATCTCCTACCTGCGTACCGATTCCGTGCGCGTTTCACAGGAGGCAGATGCGGCGGCAAAACAGTATATCCGCGACAATTACGGGGAGGCGCTTGTGACGGACCAGGATGTAAACCGCGCAAGCGGAAAAAAGATACAGGATGCGCACGAGGCAATCCGCCCGACCTATGTCGAGCTTAGCCCCGCCGTGGTCAAGGAATCGCTCTCGCGCGACCAGTTCCGCCTTTACCAGCTGATCTGGAAGCGGTTTATCGCAAGCCGCATGGTGCCTGCCGTGTACGAGACGGCATCCGTGCGCATCGACGGCGGCGGCTACCGTTTCACGGCGGCGGCATCCAAGCTAAAAAAAGACGGTTTCCTTGCCGTGTATGCATTGGCGGACGAGGAGGAGGAAGCGGCAAACACGGGGCTTAAGGGGATTGAGGAAAATATGAAGCTGGAACTTTCCTCCCTTACGCCAAGCCAGCATTTTACGCAGCCCCCGGCGCATTACACGGAAGGGAGCTTAGTTAAGACGATGGAGGAGCTTGGCATTGGCCGCCCAAGCACCTACGCGCCGACCATCACGACAATCATGGCAAGGCATTATGTGACGAAGGAAAACAAGAACCTTTACATCACGGAGCTTGGCGAAGCCGTGAACAATATGATGAAGGAAGCATTCCCAAGCATTGTGGACGTAAATTTCACCGTGAACCTGGAAGCGCTGCTGGACGGCGTGGAGGAAGGGAACGTTGCATGGAAGACGGTTGTGAAGAATTTTTATCCGGATCTGGAGGAAGCTGTCAGGGAGGCAAACGAAAAGCTTGCGGAGGTCAAGATTGAAGATGAGGTCAGTGATGTCGTATGTGACTTGTGCGGGCGCAATATGGTCATTAAGTACGGACCACACGGGAAATTTCTTGCCTGCCCGGGTTTCCCGGAATGCCGCAACACAAAGACCTACCTTGAGAAGATCGGCATTGCCTGCCCGCGCTGCGGCAAGGAGATTGTGCTGCGCAAGACGAAGAAGGGCAGGAGGTATTATGGCTGCGAAAATAACCCGGATTGTGATTATATGACATGGCAGAAGCCGACGGACAAAAAATGCCCGAAATGTGGCGACCTCCTCATTGAAAAAGGGAACCGCCTTGTCTGCCCGAGGGAGGGCTGTGGCCATCAGCAGGCAAAGACAGAATAATGTAAGAAAACAGTCAGAAATTTTTAAAAAACAGAAAACAAAGATGGAAATTGTGGCAAAATTTAAAATTTTACTTG
>CAYMGZ010000581.1:0-1766 GCA_964390095.1 uncultured Lachnospiraceae bacterium
ATAGTATATTCCGAATCACTTGTCAATAAAATTTTTTTTCTTGAATTTTTTGTAAAAAAGTGTTAAAATAAAAAAAATTTGTTAAAACGGGGTGACTATGGGTGATTATGTAATCAGCTGCTGTTCGACTGCAGATATTTCGGAGGAACATTTCAAGGAAAAAGGGCTGCAATATATTTGTTTCCATTATGAATTGAACGGAAAACAATACACGGATGATTTGGGGAAGACAATCCCGTTTCCGGAATTTTACAAAGCGATGCGCTGCGGGGCGAGCACGCGGGCGGTTTCCATCCGGGCGGAGGAATTTGAGTGTTACTTTGACTCCTTTTTGCGGGAGGGGCGGGATGTGCTCCATGTGTGCCTGTCCTCCGGGATTTCCGATGTCATCCGTTCCGCAATGACGGCGCGCAACAAGATGGAGGAACGTTATCCGGAGAGGAAGATCTTCATCCTTGATTCTTTTGGGGCATCGTCCGGGTACGGGCTTTTCATGGACTGCCTGGCGGAGCAGAAGGCGGCGGGGAAGACGATTGATGAGCTGTATGACTGGGCGCGCGCCAACCGCTTAAAGCTCCAACATTGGTTTTTTTCCACTGACCTTGACTTTTATGTCAGGAGCGGGAGTGTTTCCAGGACGGCGGGGTTTGTCGGAAGTATGTTGGGGCTTTGCCCGCTGCTCAATGTGGACAACCGTGGCCGGCTGATCCCGCGTGAGAAAATCCATACAAAGAAAAAGGCGATCGAGGAAATTGTAAAGCGCATGGAAGAATATGCGAGGGACGGGATAAAATATTCCGGGAAATGCTATATTTCGCAGTCGGCATGTTACGAGGATGCGCGGGAGGTCGCAGACCGGATCGAGGAGAGGTTCCCAAAGTTAAACGGCAGGGTGGAGATCAACCCGATCGGCACGACGGTCGGCAGCCATACAGGTCCTGGCACCGTTGCACTGTTTTTCTGGGGGAACGACCGGGCAGAATAGGGTTGTCCGTGTTACATATGCTTTATCAATGGCATAAATAAATTGATGGACGGGCAGGCTTTTTATCCGTTGGATGGAAAGCCTGACCCGCCTTTTTTGTCCTTGCCCCGTCCATAAAAATAAGATTCCATGAAAAAAGCAGAAATATATTACATATTATTTCTCGATATACAAATAATAGTTATGCGACGGTCAAAGAAAAAAAAGATGAATCTGTAAACGGAGGCAGCGATAAATATGAAAGCAACGGGTATTGTGAGAAGAATCGACGATCTGGGACGGGTGGTAGTACCAAAGGAAATCCGCAGGACCCTGCGGATCCGCGAGGGGGATCCATTGGAAATCTTCACGGATCGCGAAGGTGAAATTATTCTGAAAAAATATTCCCCGATCGGGGAATTATCACAGTTTGCGAAGGAATATGCGGATGCACTCGGCCAGGTGACGGGGCATATCGTGGCGATCACGGACAAAGACCAGTTCATCGCGGTTGCAGGCGGTGCGAAAAAAGAATTGCTGGCGAAATCAATCAGCAAGGAGCTTGAGCAGGCGATTGAAGAGCGGGAAATGCGGGTTACGAGCAAGGAAGAACGTGATTTTATCCCAGTGTCGGCCGAATTTCCGGATGTGGCGAGCCAAGTGGTCGTTCCGGTGTTGAGCGAGGGCGACGCGATCGGTGCGGTCCTGATCCTTTCCAAGGATGGTGGGGACAAGATTGGTGACACGGAGAAAAAGCTTGCGATGACAGCGGCATCCTTTCTGGGAAGGCAGATGGAGGGGT
>CAYMGZ010000582.1:0-1748 GCA_964390095.1 uncultured Lachnospiraceae bacterium
ACCTTGTCCCAAACCTTACCGTATTAGAAAACATCCAGCTTTGTGAATATATTTCACAAAATCCTCTTGATACTAACGACCTGATTTTTATCCTTGGCCGCAATGGATGCGGTATATCCCTTTATGATTGCAAATGTCGCGTGTGGGATGAACCTTCATTTTGAATGGTATTATTACCCGGCAATCTTTGCAGGGATTGTGTTGGTTTATTTTATTGCCGTCCGGTTTCTGGTGAAAAAAGTGAACCGGATTTCCCCGGTTGAAATTTTGAAAAACCGTCAATGGAACTCCAATTCATCCAGATTAATATACCCGGAAAGCTTGGTATGCCCTGCCATGCTGATGATTTTCCCTGGTAATCCAGTGTATGTATATTTCAAGTAGCGTGGGAATTCCGCACCGAGGTACATCTGCCATTCGTTTTTCCCGTAATCGTACCATACCGGGCGAACCGCCCATTCATTCTTTTCATAGGACCAATGGGAATTTACTTTGAAATCATACCATTGAACCTCGGATAACTGCACAAAATCCATCTTCCATTTTTCAAATGCCTCCCGCCACTCTGCATCCTCCCAGACAGAGCCAATTTTTTCATAATCTGGGGTAATCAGGGAGCCAAGCCACCAATAATCCAATTCCGCATTATCCGCCTGAAAGCACCTTCCATCTTCCGTTTTCACAATCAATACCCCATGGTTTACTTCCTCATTGCCATACAACGCATACTGCCAACCGTCCTCCCCTAAAATATCCCGGATAAAATACTCATATGTTGATGCCAGTATACCACACACGCCCCCATGGTCGTAAAAGGCTTCAAATCTACCTTTCCCCGTATTTCCACTTTTTAAATCTTCGCCATTGTAATTAAACGGTGCATATTCCAGACAATATATTTTTTCAGAAAGCACATCCTCAAAAGCAAATTCTATCCCCGGAACAAGATCGTATTCGTAATATTTCAATTCCTCTGTATGTGCAGTTCCTTTTTCTTTCAATGCCTTTAAAAATAAATCATTTTCCGTGCCAATGGAACGGTACATATCAATAAATTCCCGGTAAGTCAGCTTCCACATTCCAAACCGTGAATCATCCTCCCTTAAAACCCGCTCCACCGCCACTGCCACGATTTCATCCCGCAGTTTCTCATCCCGCAGCCAATCAAGTCCTCCTGTTTGCTCCAAAGCCAAAAACTTTTCTGTAAATTCCCCATACGGCATCCCGGAAATCGTTGTCTTCATCCATTCCACTGCGATCCTGAGATGGGGTTCCATAATGTAAGTACCGTCTTCCTCATTTTGGGAATACAGATGTCTGCTATTCTCCAACTCCACCAGCGTTGCAGTCACTTTTTCAAGCGAACCGCTCTGGATTGCTTCCTCGATCTCCTTCCCCAAAAGGTAATAATAGGAATCCTCATATTCCCGTGCCGTGAGCGCGAGCGCACCTACCACATCCCCGCTCTCCATCTGACCCTGCTTCGTTGGGTCTAAAATCAAAAAAGCACAATCATGCCAACAAGATTTTTCCACATACGCTTTTTTCCCTGCTCTTTCGACAATGCTTTTGATCTCCAACGTTTTGGAAGGATACCCCTGTTCCTTTAACCCCTGCGCATCGGTATAATAAAAACCAAATAAATACTGCAGTGCTTCCACTGGGATCCATGCTTCCTCGACTGTCCAATAATCGCCAGCTTCCCGCATCTCAATCTTTGCCGGGCGCACAAGTTTGTAGTTTCCTTT
>CAYMGZ010000583.1:0-1732 GCA_964390095.1 uncultured Lachnospiraceae bacterium
GAGACGTTAAATGATGTGGGGCTTTCTTACGTAAAGCTTGGTCAGCCCTCCACCACGCTTTCGGGCGGTGAGGCGCAGCGCATCAAGCTGGCAACGGAACTTAGCAAACGCAGTACGGGCAAGACCATTTACATTTTGGATGAGCCTACCACGGGATTGCATTTTGCGGATGTTCACAAGCTGGTGGACATTTTGCATAAGCTGGCCGAAGGCGGCAATACAGTGATCGTCATTGAGCATAATTTGGACGTGATCAAAACTGCGGATTATATCATTGACATGGGGCCTGAGGGCGGCGACGGCGGCGGTACCGTGATTGCGGAAGGCACACCGGAGCAGGTGGCAAAAAATAAGCAATCCTACACCGGCGTTTATGTAAAGAAGATGCTGGAGAGGTAATTGTGTATATTGTGTATATAATGAAATGAATGGCATAATCAACGCAGACACGCTTGCGCTCCGCTCCGAGCGTAACAGTGCTAAATTCGTGAAGAACCTCATTAAGCAACTGACAGTTTAAATCCTTCGGATTAAAACTTTACAAGGGTCTGCTTATGGTTATATCATTTGTTCAGATATTAGATATGGGACTTCACTGCCTCCGCGACGACTTCGGCCACCTTGGGATCAAACGCTTCCGGCATGATATTGTCCTCGGAAAGCTGATCGTCAGGGACAAGCCCCGCGATGGCCAGCGCGGCGGCAAGTTTCATCTCCTCGGTGATCTGCACGGCGCGACCCTCGAGAGCGCCCTTGAAGATGCCGGGGAAGGCAACTACGTTGTTGACCTGGTTAGGGAAGTCGGAGCGGCCTGTGCCCACGACTCGCGCGCCTGCTGCCTTTGCCACGTCGGGCATGATCTCCGGCACGGGGTTTGCCATCGCAAAGAGGATGGAATCGCGGTTCATGGAGGATACCATATCAGGTGTTACGATATTTGGAGCGGAGACGCCGACGAAGATATCCGCGCCCCGCAGAGCGTCCGCCAGCGTGCCGGTCTCATTGTTTAAGTTTGTCACTTCCGTCATTTTTTTCTGCATCCAGTTGAGCCCTTCGGTATCCTTGCCGACGATGCCGACCTTGTCGCACATCACCACGTTGGGAAAACCGTAGGTCAAAAGGAGCTTGGTGATTGCCACGCCCGCGCTGCCGGCGCCGTTTACAACCACTTTGCAGTCTTCCTTTTTCTTGCCAACGACCTTTAAGCCGTTGATGATGCCGGCAAGGACCACGATGGCGGTGCCGTGCTGGTCATCGTGAAAGACAGGAATATCCAGGATTTCCTTGAGCCGCTCCTCAATCTCAAAGCAGCGGGGCGCGCTGATATCTTCCAAGTTGATGCCGCCGAATCCCGGTGCGAGATAAGTAACGGCTTTGATGATTTCTTCGGTGTCCTGGGTATCCAGGCAGATCGGTACGGCGTTGACTCCGCCAAATTCCTTAAACAGCACGGCTTTGCCCTCCATCACGGGCATAGCGGCGTAGGGGCCTATGTTGCCAAGTCCCAGCACCGCGCTGCCGTCAGATACCACGGCAACTGTGTTGGATTTCCAGGTGTAGGTGTAGGCGGCCTCCCTGTCCTTTGCAATTACTTTACAGGGCTCGGCGACGCCCGGCGTGTAGGCGAGGGAGAGATCCTCGCGGGTTTTGACGGGAGTCTTGGAGATAGTCTCCAGCTTTCCGCGCCACTTTTCATGCAGCATAAGCGCCTTTTCGTTGGTTGTCATGGTAA
>CAYMGZ010000584.1:0-1731 GCA_964390095.1 uncultured Lachnospiraceae bacterium
CCCTGACAGAATTGGGGGAAAGTTTTTCCCCTGTCCTGCAAACAATGTTGGTTTGGAGCGAAACATATTTATGCCCGGATTATGTAAATCCATATCAGGAAATGAAGAAAGGATGAGGGGATATGCAGAAAGGACGGGAACGGTTTTTGGGGTATGTCCGTGAGAAGGCATTGCCGGAATTGAAATCAGGAAATGCTGTATATGGAAATATTTTACAGCGCGTCTTCCTCCATTTCCCGGAAGAAAAAGGGCTTCAGACGGAAATTGCAGCGGCATATGAAGAATTGCTGGAAAAGATTTCCGCAAAAAAACTGATCCGGCTCTCGGAGGAGTACCGGGTTTATTATGATGGTTATTTTGTGGTGGATGATGCGGCGGACTGGTGGTATACAAAGCCGGGGAGGATGGATTACCCGCACCTGACCGAAAACCAGTTTGCGGCGGTGTTAAAATTTGGGACGTTTTCGGAGGACGGGTTTGACCGGCAATGGTGCATGGAAGCTTTGGATGGCATGGAAGGAAGCCTGCCCTTCTTTTTCCTGCGCCTGAATGACTGGGTGGGCCAGATCCGGGAAAGCGCGTTCTTGCTGTCAAAAAAGCGGCTGGCGCAATGTGGCGCACACGAATTCTTTTTTGCCCTCCCGATGCTTGAGAAGGTGGCGGCTTCCGGGCGGCGTGAGGACGGGCATTTGGCATGGCTTGCGAACCAGGTAAAGGAGCGTTCCCTTACCATTTTTAAAGAAATGCCGGATGCACTCTGTACCGGGCGGATCCCGTATTATGGGGTCAGTGTCAAGAATGCCATCTACCGCCTGCTCGCCAAACATAAATTGCTCCCGCTTGCGCAGATGGAACGGCTTCTTGCGGCGGAGTGGACGGGCTATGGGAAAAAGTTGCTGCTGGATGGGATTTTTTTGCATTATGGGTACGAGAAGGAGCGGGTGGAGCGCTACCTTGCCTCCCGCAATACCCTTGTGCGCCATCGGGCGCTGTGGTTTCGCTATGCGCATGAGCAGGCGGCGTGGCCGGGGATGGAGGGGATGCTGCTTGACCGCGCAAGGCGGGTCCGCAGGGATGTGGGCTATATTTTAAGAAAGCATACCGATTTTAGGATCTTCGACTATTATCTGGGAGAATTGCGGCGGGAGGTGTCGGATGTGGTGCTGCTTGGGATTGGCGAGAATGGGACCGCAAAGGATGCCGCCGTCATAGAGCCGTACCTTGCGTCTGGGTCCGGCCGGATGGCAAAGGCGGCGCTTGTGGCCTACGGGCGGCTTGCGGCAGAGAGGGGGGATGACGTTTACTGGAAATTTTTCTTTGATGAGCGCCCTGCCATCGCGAAGACGGCGTACCGGCTGATCTTAAAGAACGGGATCCATTATGGCGCAGGAAAGCTTTACCGGTTGTTTTGCGCGCACCGCCAAACCATGACCGGAACATACCTGCTAAGGCTTCTTTTGCGCGAGCCGTCGTGGGAGCGCCTGCCGTATTTGTTGGAGCTGTACGCGGCCGGTGGGCTGCCACAGGAGGAAGAGTGGCGGGTGGTGGCAGGCATCCGGAATTTGTATGCTTATGCCAAAGTGACAAAGGAGCAGGAAGAGAGGATTATGCAGGCACTAAAAGGTGCGGGGGAGCGTCTGCCAAAGGGGTGGAAGAAGGATATTTTGTTTGATCTGGCACATGTGTCGAAGGGGTAGGCATGGGGTCAAAGACAAAATTTCCAAAATATGA
>CAYMGZ010000585.1:0-1729 GCA_964390095.1 uncultured Lachnospiraceae bacterium
CAAACGCACCCCCTTCCTCATCCACATAGACCCCTTTTTTCTTCTTGCGCCATTTGACAAAAAAGACAATCCCGGCAATCACGAGGATCACCACGGTCAGGATCACCCCAAGGTATTCCTTCAAAAATTCATTGCGGTACCTGCGGTAGGCTACCGAGTAATACTGGCGGCTCATGCCGATGCGCAGGTATTTCATCGCCTTCTCGTTGTCGCCGGACGTAAGGTAAGCCTTGCCGATCCCGACATTTGCAAGCTCGTTGTTCTCATCAAGCATCAGCACCTGTTTCCAAAGATCAACCGCCAATGTCTCATCGCCATCATAGCGCAGACCAACCGCCCGGTTGATCAAATCGCCGTACTGCGTCTCCGTGAAAACCAGCATCTCCTTGCGGTAAGAGTCAAGCACAATGATCTTGTCACCGATCGCCTCGATCGCCACAGGGGTCGTAAAAGTACCGGCCTGCGTGCCAAGCCCGCCAAAGATATACAAAAGGTTGCCCTCATGGTCGTAAGTAAAGATGCGCCCGCGCTTGGAGTCGAGCAGGGAGTAAATGCCCTTGTCGCGGTAGACCACATCGACAATCGTGGATACGCCGCTGTAGTCGGAAGTCCCGTTTGTGTTGATGTCGCCGCCAACATTCATGTTCTCACCCTTGCGGATGACATCCTCGCCCTTCGGGTTCAGGCGACGCACGGCCTGCTCGCCATTCGAGTCAAAGTTTGAGGCATACACGAAACCATCCGCGTCAATGTCAATCCCCGTGAACTCGGTCGGGATGAAAAGCTGCTGCCTGCTCCTTTGCTCTTTCGTGGAAAGCTTCCTCCAAAGTTTCTCCCACGGCGTGATGTTGACTTTTACCGTGCCGAAGAACCCTGTGAAGTCACCCTCGCCCTCAAATACCATGATCCCCTGGAACATACGCCTCGCGATGCAGTAAACACGGTCCGCGTAATCCACCGTGACCTTTAACGGGTTGAAAACAAAATCTTCCTCAAGGACATCGGAGGTCGGGTTGCTGATGATCTTCACAAAGGAAAGATCATCAGCCTCAAGCACCACGATCCGCTGATTTTCAGAATCCGCGATGTAGAGCTGCCCATTCTCCGAGACACAGACACCATATGGCGATTTAAAGGTATCCGTCTGGCCGTCGTGCTCAAAGGAATCGATGATGCGCAGCACATTGGTCAGGGAATTATCCACCACAACGATGCGGTTGTTGCCGGTATCGGCGATATAGACATCCCCACCCGGCGACACACAAAGATCCTGTGGGTTTAGGAAACTCCCGACCCCAAGTGTTGTTCCGGAAACGCTGTCACCCGGGATGTACGGTGCCGGGGTGAATACAATATTATCCCAGTAATCGTAATTGTAAGAATCGTAAGGCACGATCGTGTTGGCCTTTGCCATCGCAGGCTCTGCGAGCATACATACGGAGAGGGCTGTGATGACGATCTTCTTCCAAAGCGTTGTGGAACGCAACGCTTTTGGCGATGCTTTTAATCTCATTTTTTTCAAACTTACCCCTCCTTATCAGTCTTTCATACCCGATGTGGTCATCGTCTCGATGACGTTGCTCTGGCAGATCAAGAAGAATATGATCGGGATGGCCGCGATGATGAAGGATACCGCCGCCGCCGCGCCGGCCCTCGCCGTGCCGCCTGCCGTAATCTGCTGTAAGGCATACTGCAATGGCTTTAATTCCTCGCTTCTTAAGAACTGGTT
>CAYMGZ010000586.1:0-1726 GCA_964390095.1 uncultured Lachnospiraceae bacterium
CTTGCGACGGACCTTGAGCCGATCATCGTGGGCGAGGAGATGATGTTCAAGCTTTCAAAGGGGTCGGACGGCAGGGATCATGTTATTATAGTTACGGCTTCCATTGTCCTAAATACAAAGGCGGAGGATTACAAGACGATCCAGCCGCTCATTGAGCCGCAAAGTGAGCATATCAAGGAGATTATCCGTGATTCCATCGAGGACCTGAACTATGATAATTACCAGCAGAGCAGGGATACGGTAAAACAGGAGATCCTTGATACCCTCCAAAAAGAGTATAATACAAAATGTATTTACCGCATTGATTTTGGTACTTATTTTGTTCAGTAAAAACCAAAAGAAGGGATCGTGTTGAAGGTATGGGTGATATCTTATCACAAAGCGAGATAGACCAGCTGCTCCACGCACTAAGCAGCGGGGAACTCGACGCGGATGAATTTAAGGACAATGGCGAAAAAACAATCAAGAATTATGATTTCGAACGTCCGTCAAAATTCTCCAAAGAGCATTTGAGAACACTGGAAAATATTTTTGAGCATTTTGGGCGATTGCTTTCGACCAACCTGCCGGCATACCTGCGCAAGAATGTATCCATTGAGGTCATGAATTCGGAGGCTGTCATCTACCAGGAATTCACGAACGCGCTTTCAAACCCGGTTTTGCTCGGCATCGTGGATTTCTCCCCCTTGGAGGGAAGCATTATCGTCGAGCTGGCGCAGAACCTCGGGTATGCGATCGTGGACAGGATGCTTGGCGGGGAGGGAAATCCCCTTGAAAAATCGCGGGATTTCACGGAGATTGAGCTGGCGATCATCGAGAGGATTTTCACGGTGGTCACAAACCTTTTGCCGGAGCCCTGGGAAAATGTCGTCCATCTTGAGCCGCGTTTAACGCGCATCGAGACGAACTCGCAGTTTGCGCAGATCATCATGCCGTCCGACATGGCGGCCATCGTGACGATGAACGTCAAGATTGGCGTGGTGGAGGGAATGATGAATGTCTGTATCCCGTACACGGTCGTGGAGGATGTGATTGACCGCCTGAACACGAAGTTCTGGTATGCCTCGATGCAGATGCTTGATGATGCGAGTTACCGCGATGTCATCGAGGTGGCGATTGCGCGGGCGCGGATCCCGGTACGCGCGGTGCTTGGCAAGAGCACCATTTCCCTGAACGATCTTTTGAACATGCAAAAAGGGGATATCATAAAACTGAACTCGAAAGTGGAGGATGAGCTCAGTGTTTATGTCGGGAATATCAGGAAATTTACTGCATTGCCGGGTTCATCCTCGGATTCCTACGCAGTGAAGATATCAACAATTATAAGAGAGGAGGAGTAGGAACGCCATGGATGGAATGCTATCGCAAGAAGAAATCAATGCCTTGCTGGCCGGCATGGACACCTCCGGTGATTCAGAGCCGGAAGCCGATGCCGCCCCGGCAAGAATGATACCGAATGCAGACGAAGAGTTAACGGATGCGGAAAAAGACGCAGTTGGTGAAATTTCCAATATCAGTATGGGAACAGCAGCAACGACTCTTTTCTCTCTGGTAAATCAGAAGGTAAATATTACGACACCGGTGGTAACCTATGCGACTTGGAATGATTTGATCAAAAATTACGACAGGCCGTGCGTTTTTATTCAGATTTATTATAAAGAGGGTCTGGACGCGCACAACATCCTTTTGCTGAAAGAGAGTGATGTTATGATCATCACCGACTTGA
>CAYMGZ010000587.1:0-1409 GCA_964390095.1 uncultured Lachnospiraceae bacterium
CGCTTTATAGCCATATTCCTCCCGCATCCGCAGATCAACCATGCGCAGGATGCTGCCCAATTCCTTATTTTTTTTGCGGTTTCCAAAATACTTCTGGCAGCTCCAGATTCCTTTCTCGCAACGGTAACGGTGAATCGGGTTGATCTCATATTCAAATTCCGTATATTTTTTATAATCATAAAACACAGCGGACGAAAACATCTCATACCTGCATGTGGCCAATGTGCCGAAATATTTTTCCGCCAGCGTTTTCTTCCCATGTTTCCCGTAATACGCCGCCAGCGCGCGGAACACGGCACAGGCTACTTTGCGCACATCTTCCGTGTATTCTTTATAGAATTTCGACCCTTCCATATTGTAACCGGAAAGCGCGCAGATCGCTGCAAAATATTCTTCATCGCCGCCTTCCGGCTGCAAAAAGGCAAGCAATGCCCGGTCAAAGGCAATGTCCTGCGAATCCGCAAGCAACTTCTCATCAAGGTTATAATAAACCACGTAATCACTCAGCCAGTTCGGCAGGTAGCGGTCAAGCTGCGCGTCGTATTCCCGGTATTTTTCCCAGAATGACCGAAGCAAAAAAAACCCTTCCTCCGGCGTTTTGGCACCGATCTGGTGCAAAAGCTCGTATACATACACGAACGCAAACGAAAGCGGGGCGGGAGTGACGCTGCCCTGCCGCACCTGCGTGCGCCATGTAAAATAGCCGCGCAGCTGCGCCACATTCATCGCCTGGTAAGTCGGGAAATACCATGAAAACTCCCCGGGGTACAGGCAGTCATCCTCATAATCCTCCATGTATTTTGCCTGTTCAAAAAATAATTTTTCCTTGCGGAACGATTCGTTCCTGCCATGCGCAAGCCGTTTGCATTCCCGGATGCGTTCCGGCACGGAAGCATCCAGCACTTCCTCCATGCGGTACTGTGGCGCAGGGGCGCGGTATGTGGACAAAGACCCCGTGGGGGATGCGGACGGCACCACAGGCCGCGGCTTGACCGGCGCGGCCTGGTGCGCCCTGGCCGGGGCAGACCGGACGGCCGTGCGCCGCGAAGGCGGAAGGTTCTTTACCGGGAGATTTTCCCGTTCCGGCAAAGAACCTTTTGGAGGGATGCGCTCCTCTTTATATTGTTCGCCTTCCCCCTCTTTTACCTGCACCGCCTCCGCCCACATTTTTAAGGTCATCTGCTGCAGCTGCTGCGTTGTCTCACGTATTTTTTCCGTTGTTTTCGAAATATTTTTCAGCGAAGATTCAAGGGAACCACCCCGCTTTTCCTTTCTGTCATGTTCTTGCAAGCCAAAAGGGGATACGGAAGGTTTCCCGCCAATCTTTCCTGCCCCGGCATCTTTTTTTTTCGGGTGCGTATCGTGCAGGACTCCCGCATTCCCCCGTTGGAGCGCCTCCTCCTGATATT
>CAYMGZ010000587.1:1419-1720 GCA_964390095.1 uncultured Lachnospiraceae bacterium
TCGCGGGGCACGTGCGGTTTCCTTTCCGCTGAATATTTTATCCATCAGGCGGTTAACGTTTTCATTAAAAGGATTTCGTTTTGTGGACAATTCTTACACCTCCCGCAAATATTCCACCACCGAACATACTTTCTATATATACTACCATACTTTCTTACCATTTGCAACGAATAATAAAAACAGCAATCCTATTTTATGTTTCTTCCTGCAAATTGACATTCCTAACAGCCTCTTCTCTGTTCTTGTCACATCCGGAAAGCTTGTCAACAGCGAGGGAAGCATCCGGCTGGAAGTAAATATC
>CAYMGZ010000588.1:0-1717 GCA_964390095.1 uncultured Lachnospiraceae bacterium
GGTGGATATGAAAAAATGCCGTTTTGATGCTTGAAATCCTATTGATCCCATTGTGTCAGCAGCCACGCCGTTCCCGGATAAAGCTTTCCTGTCCGCGCGAAATATTCCACACATTTTGCGGCAAGTGCCGGGTCGTGCATCGTATAGCGCAACGGCATGAAAGATCCGTAAATGGTACCCGTCTCGGATTCCTCGTCGGAATCAAGATAAACGGGGTCAAAGGAAGAATAAGAATGGCAATCCCCGGTACCGTCACCAATTACATATTGGAAAGCAATCCAGCTTTTATTCACTTCGATCTCAAAAAAGTCGCCTTCCGCGTTCGGATTCCACCATAAATAAATTTCAAATGTTTTTCTGCTGTGTATTTTTTTGAGAACCTGTTTTAGATTCTGTTCGGTAAGTCTTTGTTCATTATGTCCGGCCTCATCGGTTAGATATAATTCCTGTAATCCGGAAGGCATTTTTTCCGAAAACGCCTTTGCCGGGAGGATGGTTTGTTTTTCTTTCATGGAGTCCCCCTAATTTTTCATTTTCTTTTTTATTTTATCATTGATTTCATAAAATGTCTATCAGTAATTTTGCGAATGTTTTTAAAATACCCGGTGTATTTCTTGATAAATCCATATTTCCCGGAATGAAAAAAACATGGACAACCATCAGAAAATAAGGTAAGATAACGGTATCAAAGTGTGGAAGCCAGGTCACATTGTTTTTTGAATGGGTGATTAAGAATACGGGCCGTGTAAGGAAAAGGTGCAGGCAGATTGGAGGCTGGGAATGAGGAAAACAGGGCAAAAAATTATAAGCATCATGCTGGCATCCGCAATGCTCCTTGCAGGATGTTCGGGCGCAAAGCAGGATGATACCAGGGAAGTTTTGGAAAACGGAAACGGGCAACAAGGGCAACGGCCGACGGGTGCGGCGGGCGGGCAGGGGAACGGCAATGAAATAAAAACGCCGGAAAATAATACATTGAGCGAGGAAGAAAAAATGCAAAAAGAACAGCAAATCGCAATCTTGGAAAAAATCGGGCGCGGGGAGGATTTCCACGTTGATATGTTCGGGGAAAATGTTTATCTTTTTTCCCCGGCCGATGATGCCGCGCGGGTGCAGGAAGTGTTGGATCGCCTGTGGCACGCGCAGGAGAAAAACCAGTTTGGAAAAGAGCGTTACTCCGTTTATTTTTTGCCGGGCAAATACGATGAGGGTATTTCCGTTAAGGTCGGCTATTATATGCAGGTTTCCGGGCTTGGATACCTGCCGGATGACACGCAGGTCAAAGCCCTAAACTGCGATGCCAGATGGCTTGGCAGCGATGACAACCACAACGCGACCTGTAATTTCTGGAGGGGCGTGGAGAATTTGCGGGTCAATTCCACCGTGATGTGGGCGGTTTCGCAGGCAACCTTTATGCGCAGGATGCATATCACGGGGCTGCTCTACCTGCATGACAACAACGGCTGGGCGAGCGGGGGCTTCCTCTCGGATTCCCTGATCGGGGGGATGGTGGATTCGGGCAGCCAGCAGCAGTGGCTTTCGCGCAACTGCAATTGGAACGGCTGGCGCGGCTCCAACTGGAATATTGTCTTTGCCGGGATTCCGAAAGGCAAGACCCCGGCGGAAACGTGGCCAAAAAAGCAATACACGAACGTGGAAATAGTGGAGGAAATGCAGGAAAAACCGTTTTTGGTTTATGACCAGGAACAAGGTTTCG
>CAYMGZ010000589.1:0-1699 GCA_964390095.1 uncultured Lachnospiraceae bacterium
TATTTCTTTTGTTTTATTATAACACTCCCTTTATTTTTTTACAACTGTAATACTAGAGCCTGTTCACATTAAGCTTTACAACAGAAAAAACGTATGGTAAAATGAACCTATGAAACTAACAAAAAAACAATTTGCAAAAATAGGACATCTTATGCCTGTTGCAAGAAAACCAGCAACCATATCGAATTACCAATTCCTCTGTGCTTTATTGTACATCATAGAAAACGGCTGCAAATGGAGGGCACTGCCGAAAAAGTACGGGAACTGGCACTCGATTTACATGAAGTTCAGTCGGTGGTCGAAAAATGGCACAATCCAAAAAATTTTTGATGAAATGCAGAAAATGGGGCTTATTAAAACTGACACGGATGTCTTATGTATTGACAGTACAAGCATCAAAGTCCACCCGGATGCCGCTGGTGCCCGGAAATCAAATGGTGACCAGGATATTGGTCGAAAGGAAGGGGGCTGACAACAAAACTCCATCTTTGCTGTACCTCAGAACGATACGCGTTTGCTTTTCATTTGTCTGCCGGGAATCACCACGATGCCCCGGAAGGCAGGAAATTAATTGAAACCATTTATTCTGAAGATAATCATTTTCTTCTAATGGACAGGGCATATGAAGATGATAAAACCCGTGCTTTGGCTACAAAACAGGGGTTTATTCCGGTTGTTCCACCAAAGAAAAACCGGAGGGAGCCATGGGAGTATGACAAAGAGCTTTATAAACGCCGCAACGAGGTAGAACGTTATTTTTTAAGGCTAAAACGTTTCCGGAAAGTTTTTACCCGTTATGATAAGCTTAGCTCCATTTTTCTTTCAGTGATCATGCTTGCTATGATTTTTGACGCTATTTTTATGTGAACAGACTGTAATATATTTCATACTCCAATTATTGTTTTTGCGGCTGACACTGCAACTGCAAAGGTGTCGAATATTTCCGAATCAAACGGGACGACTCTTACCAAAAACGAAGAAGATTTCGATATTAAGAACGGAGTTTTGATAAAGTACAAGGGCACGGCACCCGTCATAGAAGTTCCGGACGGAGTAACGGAGATTGGCTCTTACGCATTTTGGCGTACGTCCCCGGAAACCGTTGAAATTTATCTTCCGGACAGTGTCAAAACACTTGCTGAAAGTGCGTTTTCAAATTATTGCGGCAGCAAAATCACTGGCGGCGACGGTGTAAAAGAAATCGGCCGAAGAGCCTTTTTTTACAGCAATGCCGAGATACCGGATTTTCCAAATGTAGAAAAAATCGAAGCGGAAGCTTTTTATTTGTCGTCTGTAAAAAATGACAACGCTCTGGAACGTTTCCGGACAATTGCACCGGAAGCGTTTGAAGCCATTGTGAGTAAAAATACCGACTTTATAGTTGAAAATGGCGTTTTAAAAAGATATACGGGAAATGCGTCCGTCATCTATATACCAGAAGGGGTAAAAACAATTGCCCCCAACGTTTTCCGCATTCCACCGGCGTTTCCTCCTTACATCAAAACACCAAACTACCTGACGGAAGTCCATTTTCCGCAAAGCGTCCAAACGATTGGTGCGCGCGCATTTCAATATTCTTTTAAGTTGAAAAAAGTTACCGGGACAGAAAATGTCAAAGAAATCGGGAAACGGGCATTTTATGATTCCGGTATCAAAGAGCTTGATCTGCCAAGCGCGGTAAAAATTGGGGATGAGGCAT
>CAYMGZ010000590.1:0-1698 GCA_964390095.1 uncultured Lachnospiraceae bacterium
AAACTTGTATAAGTAATGCGCAATTACTATCAACAGGAACACAACGAGGAGTGTAAGGACAAGCTCAAAACCACCCCTCACAAACGCCGTATCCACGGCAATCTGGCTAAGGTAGGAAACCACACGCTCATCCGTAACAGCGACAAACTCTGTGACTGTCACGGGTGTTGGCGTTGGGATAGGCGTAGGGGAAACCTCCATACTGCCACCTACTTACCGGCGATGCTCAGCCCGACCACATAGGCACGCCCGTTGCTGACCTCATAATCCAGCTTGATCTCCTTGCCGCAGTCCGCAGGCTTGACCCTACCGAAC
Source organism: uncultured Lachnospiraceae bacterium (assembly GCA_964390095.1). Taxonomy (GTDB): domain Bacteria; phylum Bacillota; class Clostridia; order Lachnospirales; family Lachnospiraceae; genus RGIG4057. The sequence goes on from CAYMGZ010000590.1 coordinate 316, forward strand.
AATGTATCATCAAGGAAGATCGTCTCCGCCTTGCAGCCATAGCGCCCGTTCTCCCGGTCACGTTCGCTACAGTCCTGCAGGATCGTGATGGTGTGGCACTCGTTGCCCTTCTTGCTCATGAAGGACGCAATACCCACTAATTTTGTCATACCCTCTACCTCTCTTTCTTTTTTTGTCTATTTTGTTGTTTTTAGGGTGACCACTCATAAAAGGGGATAGGCGGGAAGCCTTTGCACATGCCGCACGCGAAACCCCGGCAACCCACCACGGCACAGCCGCGCCGCCATGGGCTCCGCAGGGTGCAATGTCGTGGCTTTTTTAACCCGGCATTAAACCGCCCCTTCACCCCTTAAAAACGTCCTGCCTGTTACTGCCCACCGCTTTTTCCTTCCGTCTCCTTGCCCTGCGGCGCAGGAACCCACGGATGCAGATGTCTGCCAGCGCAAAGACCATTGCAAACACAGCGACCGCGATGGTAAAATCCAGTATGCCCATGCCATCCCCCCTTAAAAGAACGCCTCATTTTTACGCTTTTCCTTTTCATCCAGCCGCTGCCCTGCCATTTTATAAATGCGGTCAACATGGCATTTTGCCGCCTCATACAAACCGGGGAGTTCCTTGCTTTTATCCGTGATAAACATACGGTTGATGGAACCCTTGAGCATTTCATATTCGTTATGCATTTTTTGCAGGTCAAACTTCATTTTCTCCCCCTTTTACATGCTCTAATGGCATAAGGTGTATACACCTTGATATTTGGCACATAGTCAACGAACACAAGGTCAATCCCGTTATTCACGCAGAAGTTCCCGATCCCATCCTCAACGGCATCAAGGCATCGTTTCTTGAACTCCCCACTGGCCAGGATGCCGGAACAGTCAACTGATTCAACGATGCTTTCCACTAACTTGCGGAACATCAAGTCATCATCCATCCCCCTTCACCCCAATTCAAACATCCAGCCATCAATGGACAGTGATTCATACGAGCCATCAAGGTCACAGAGTTCCACACTGATATCCATCCCATAGGACTTCAGGACACCCAGCACTGCTTCCAAGTCCGATGCGGATTCCCTATCCCCACTGTTTGCCGCCCGCAGGTATGGCAGGAGCATGCGACCAAATGCATACCTCTGTTCTTTTTCTAATTCTTTTTTCACGTTTCTTTGTTATCCCCCATTCTGTCTTAATTTTTCAACTTGTTTCCATCCATACTTGCGCCAGACCGCAGGGGTATGGTATGATAGATTGTTAGAATGTTACAGAATTCACGGTATCGCATTTGCGATATCTTGAAAAGGATTATAATCGCATTCGCATCGAATGTCAAGTATTTTTTATCGAGTTTGCGATTTTTTTCAAAAGGGGGATAACATGACCA
>CAYMGZ010000591.1:0-1697 GCA_964390095.1 uncultured Lachnospiraceae bacterium
TTTGCCTCTTTCACCCCCACCCCTTCCATCACGTCAAGGTAACATTCCGTATTTCTTTTTGCCTGGTATTTTAAAATATCCCAGAACCCATTTTCCAGTGCCCAACAAATATAAAGCCTGACATCGATCCCAAACTCCTGTGCATACGCGCCGCCTGCCACGGCAGGCGCAAGGGGCGTGCCCGCCGCCGCCCTCTGCATGGCATCCAAAGCCTCCTTCGGGTTGATGGCAAGGCACAGGCGGACAATGTTTTTTAATTGATCCGAAAGCATATAGTTTAAGTAGGACAGCCCTGCTGTCAGGTTGAACAGTGGGCGGGATACCATGGGCTTTCGCCCGGGCAGTTCCCGGCACAATTCATCTATGGCAATGCCAGAGGCCGCATCCGCAAACTCCTTTCCCACCGCTGCCCCCGGATATACCCGTATGGATTGGCGGGAGGAATTTTTCTCCGCCGGAAAATATAATTCCGTAAAACATGCCAGCGCGTATTCCTCACAGCGGGCAAGCAGCGGCAAATCCCCCTCGTCCACCCCGCCACACGGTTTCCCATCATATTTTGTGGAAAAATAAAGTGCAAGCAAAACCCATTTGCCATTGATAAACTTATTTTTCTCGTATCCCAATGCCTGTCTTAAAACTTCCGGTTCATGGCCTGCAAGCCTTAAGAGCAAATCAAACGGATTCATGTTCCGGTCACATAGGTTTAACCCTGCCACCACGGCATAGATGGACACGGCTTTTGCCGCCGATGCACCCGAAAGCTTCCCCGGCACATCGCAAAATGCACCAAATGCGCGATAAAATTCCATTGGCATCAGCCAGTAACAGGTTGCCTCCCCCACCGCAAACAAAAGCGAAAACAACCGTTTTAATTCGTCTTCCTTCTTTTCCTTGAGCAATTCCCGGATCAGCTTCTGCGATGCGCCATAAATGGTCTTTGATAGATCCCGGAAATGAAAGCTTCCCAAGGCTTCTTCCCCTGCCACCCCGGACAGATACGCTTGTGCCACCTTGCGCTCCCCGCCCGATAAATGGATCTGCCTGCATAGTTCCTCCCATTCCCTGTTTGAATCCTCCATCGCCTCACCTTACCTCCTGTCGTTCGCTTATTTTTATAATTTCATCTTCCTCTGGATTTTCCGTCATCATTTAGCCTTGTTTCATTCTGACCCCTGTATCCTTATGCCTCGCCTTACGCCGTTGCCTTCGTCAACTGCCATACAACCTCGCTGAAATACCGCGCCGGGATATCCTTCATGAAAAAGGCCTTGCCCTCATCCGCCTCATCATACACATAACTCCCGCGCTTGACCTCCCCTGCCCGGTAAAATCTTGCGTCATAAACCGTGACATCCTCATTAGACCCGCCCACATAACTCCCGGAAAAATGCAGCTCCACACCAAGCCCAAGCTCCGCATCCTCGCGGAAATATGTATCAAAACCGCCGCCGTCCTGCACCGAACCACGGTACCAGCCAAGCCCGGACAGCCTGCTGCCAAGCGACAAATCATTCAGCACCTTCCCGTCAAAACGCATCAGCTTCTGCTCGTTTTCCTCCTCCTTTTTCACCGTGTAAACCGACCTCTTTAACTGCTCAAACGGCTGGGCAATCTCATAATCCTCCAGCTGCTGCCCCCACGCCTCCTTGTCCTCCTCGGTCAATTCCACCGTGTGAACCAGTCCGATTTTACCG
>CAYMGZ010000592.1:0-1693 GCA_964390095.1 uncultured Lachnospiraceae bacterium
CGGCGCTTTACCTGCTCACCTTCACAAAGGAGCATGGCATCCCGCTTTCGGAAACTTATGTGGTCACGGCAGATAACTGTGGGATCACACGCGTTGGGGCAAAACTTTTTGGGCTGAAAAAGGGGGACCGGGTCTCCCTTGAACTCTTGCTGAACGCATTGCTTGTATATTCCGCAAACGATGCGGCTATTGCAATCTTAGAGTATATCGCGGCATATTCGGAAGTGACATACGAGGAAGCCACCGGGAACATGAACGCACTGGCCGCAAAAATTGGCGCGACAAGCACAAATTTTACAAACCCGCACGGGCTGCATGAGCAGGAGCACAGGACAAGTGCCTACGACCTGTATCTGGTTTTTAGCGCCTGCATGGAATTTCCCGAGTTCCTCCCGGTCCTAAGCAAGCCTTCCTACCTTGCACAGTACACCGGTGGGGACGGAAGTGAAAAGGAACTTTTGTTAGAGTCAACAAACCAATATTTCCTCGGCCTATACACACCGCCGGAAGGCGTTACCGTGTATGGCGGGAAAACGGGGAGCACCCCATATGCGGGGGATTGCCTTGTGATGTTAAGCGGGTATCACGGAAAGCAATATCTGTCCGCCGTTTTCGGTGCATCCTCGTATGAAAATCTCTACCAGCTGATGAATGTTTTGCTGGAAATGGAATTGTCTGACGATATGGAAAAATAACTGTAACAGGAAATCCTTCGGCTTTCCTGTTACAAAAATGATGCACAGAAATCGCAAAAAACGCGATTTCGCGCCAAAAGTCTCGGGTTTTTATGCAAAAACAGCATAAAAACACCTCGCGGGAGGGGAAGGCTGAACTGTTACAATCATCTCCACTCTGTTTGCTCTTCTTATTGCATTCGTCATAAAATGCACACTTCGACATAAATCGACACAAAACCATAAAATATGAAAATTACTAGCCTGTGCAGCAGGGGTGTGGTATAATCTCGACAGAACGAACCAAACCCACTAACGGAGGCAAAACACATGTCAAAAAAACCCACCCCTACCCCAAAACGACTCACCGCCAAGAAAACCCTGGCCTTAGAAATCATCCGCCGCCTGAAACAGGAATACCCCGACTCCGGCTGCACCCTCGACTACAACGAAGCTTGGAAGCTCCTCGTCAGTGTGCGGCTCGCGGCACAATGTACGGACGCGCGCGTCAACATAATCGTACCAAAACTTTACCAGAAATTCCCGGATATCGCCGCCCTTGCCGCCGCACCCGTGGAAGAGATCGAAGAAATTATAAAACCATGCGGCTTAGGGCACAGCAAAGCCCGCGATATCAGTGCCTGCATGAAAACGCTCCTGGAAAAACATAACGGAAATGTACCAGATAACTTTGATGCCCTCCTGGCACTGCCCGGTGTCGGGCGTAAGAGCGCGAACCTCATCATGGGGGACGTGTTCGGGAAACCCGCGATCGTGACCGACACACATTGTATCCGCCTCGTCAACCGCATGGGACTGGTCGATGGGGTGAAGGAGCCCAAAAAAGTTGAGATGGAACTCTGGAAAATAATCCCAGCGAAAGAGGGCAACGATTTCTGCCACCGTCTCGTGGATCACGGCCGTGCGGTCTGCACGGCAAGGACAAGTCCTTATTGCGATAAATGCTGTTTAAATGATATTTGTGCAAAACACATATAACTGAATAAAAACGGAAATAT
>CAYMGZ010000593.1:0-1684 GCA_964390095.1 uncultured Lachnospiraceae bacterium
GGCACAACACAACAATCGAATCCGGCGAATGCTCCCAAAAACCGCACACAGGGGAATAAAGTTTATCCCCTGTGGCGGAGAAATTATTTGCAGTTTCCCCATTTGTCTGTTATAATCGAAAGTAAGTTCGCTTCGGCATCGTGGTGGGCTATCCTATAAAAAATGAGGTAAAAGACCAAGATGATAAAATTGATTGCATCCGACCTTGATAACACTTTACTGCAAAACGGCAGCCAAATGCTCACGCCACGCGCCATCCCTTTGATCCTGCGCCTTGCAGAAAACGGCATTTTATTTGTGGCGGCAAGCGGCAGGCAGTACCCGAACCTCCTGCGGCTCTTTGGAAAAGCTGCAGATTCCATGGCTTTTATCTGTGAGAATGGTTCCTTTGTCACCTACCAGGACAATATAATCGCAAAAACCGGCATGGAGCCTTCCTCCACCAGCCTGCTCATAAAAGATATTCTGGCAAAGGAGGGCTGCGAGGTACTCATCTCCGGTGAGCGCACCTCTTACGTCCTGCCAAAAACCACGCAATTCCTTTCCCATATGCAGGACACGGTAAAAAACAATGTCCAAATCATACATAACCTAAATGAGATCCCGGAAGAAATCATCAAAGTTTCCGTGTATGAAAAGGAGGGCATCGCAAAGCACGCGCCTTATTTTCTGGAACGATTTGGAACTGTCGCCAAATGTACGGTGAGTGACCTCCACTGGATTGATTTTGTACATCCGGACGTAAACAAAGGCACGGCGCTCTCCTCGCTCCTTGCCCATCTTAGCATCCGCCCGGACGAGGCGGCCGCATTCGGCGACAATTACAATGACCTCGAAATGCTCTCCCTCGTCGGCTCCGGTTTTGTCATGGAAAACGCCGCCCCGGAAATCAAAGCGCGCTTTTGCCACCGCTCGGCCTGCGTCGAGGACACCTTGGAAAACTTCCTTGCGCGCCTAAAAAAAGACCGTAGCGCGGCAATCGTATAATATCCGCATATCAAACCGGCACATGCGGAACTTTAAATCAGCATGTGCCCGGAACGGCACCGGAAGGGGGTTCTGGAAGCCATGCGGACAGAAACCCCTTCCACGGTGAAGGTGCTGTGGAGGGCACATGCGGAACTTTAAATCAGAAAGGAAATAATTTATGAGCATTTATGATACTTTAAACCCCGAACAGCGCCGTGCCGTGGAGCACGACCGGGGTCCCTTATTGATCCTTGCGGGCGCGGGCTCCGGCAAGACACGCGTGCTGACCCACCGCATCGCCTACCTGATCGAAGAAAAAAACGTCAGCCCTTTCCAGATCCTCGCGCTCACCTTCACCAACAAAGCCGCCCGCGAAATGCGCGAGCGTGTGGACAAGATTGTTGCCTACGGCGCAGAGAACATCTGGGTCTCCACCTTCCATGCCAGCTGTGTCCGCATGCTGCGCCGTTTTATCGAGCTTTTAGGCTACGGGCGCAACTTCACGATCTACGACACCGACGATCAGAAAACACTGATCCGCGAAGTCTGTAAATTTTTAAACATCGACACAAAAACCATAAAGGAACGCACGCTGATGGGCGCAATCTCCTCCGCCAAGGATGAGCTCATCTCCCCGGAGGAATTCGCGAAAAACGCGGGGGGCGACTACGCAAATACACAATGCGCCCGCGTCTATACCGAATACCAGAAACGC
>CAYMGZ010000594.1:0-1681 GCA_964390095.1 uncultured Lachnospiraceae bacterium
TCTAAAATTTGCTCTGCCTTCTGCCAAATTGGCTTTTAACTCAAGCTCCTTCGGTACTCCCTTGATTGTCACACAAAGCTCCGTTTCTCCATCTGCGGAGCTTTGTAGCCTGAAAACACTGTTTGCAACCATACTATACAATCAGATTTTCTACTTGAACCTTCAAGACACTCGCCACGGCTTTTAAACTGTCTATCGTAGGACTGGAATCATTCCATTTCCTGATCGCCCCATTACTCAATCCGGCTTCCTTTTCAACAGATGCCACGCTAATACCTTTTTGCTTGCAGATTTCCCTGATTTTGTTATAAATCAATTTATCACCTCCATATCCTTTTAGAAAAAATTCTCCTTTACCTATTGACAAATGAGAGAAAGTATTCTATCATAAACATAAGCAACATGAAAATATTCTAAATTTCAGTCTTTCAAATTGGCGTTTGTGGCTGAATTATGATGTTTACGAGATTTCTTTCTCTTTACATCCTCTATTGTACGAGAATATTTTCTTTTTGTCAAGCACTTTTTAGAGATTTTTTTCTCGCGAAGAAAAGAGGGATTTTATGACACTAAATGAGCGTATTAAAAAACTTGCCGATGCAAAAGGAATAAGCCTTCCGGCGTTAGAAGCAGAACTAGGATTTGGCAATAGTACGATAGTTAAATGGAAAAAATCCATTCCGAATGCCGACAAATTAAATGCTGTTGCACAATATTTTAATGTAACAATGGATTATTTACTAAACGGGAATGATGAAGATGTTTTGACTGCTAAGGATAACCGTGATATAAAGAAAGACCTTGATTCCATCATGAACAAGCTCCAATCAGGAGATAATGGTCCTGCGAGTTATGACGGAGAGGCTCTTTCTCCTGAAGCAATGGAACTCTTCAAAGACGAGATGGAAATTGCCCTAAAGCGGCTGAAAATCATCAACAAAAAGAAATACACCAACAAACGGTATAAAGAGTAGGTGAGAATGCGCATGAATGATGTTGACCGCATAAGACGTATCGTTGCATATCATAGGAAAATATTCAACACCTCAAACCCTTTTGAAATCGCCAACTGCCTTGGTGTGCTGTATCAGTTTGGGAACTGCAAGTTTGCCGGGTGTTACATGTTCCTAAAGAACCACAGGTATATATTCCTAAGCAATGATTTGACAGACAATGAATCTGTTCTTGTCATGGCTCACGAACTTGGACATGCCATCCTTGACCGGAAGGAAAACTGTTATTTCATCAGGAACAAAACTCTTTTCTCCGTGTCAAAATTTGAGCGAAGAGCAAATATGTTCGCAGCACAACTCCTGATCACAGACGACATGCTGATGGAATATTCCGGATGCACGCAAGAATATTTTTGCAAATGCACTGGTTATCCACAGGAACTGATCCGATTAAGGATGAAAAATATATAATAGTCAAACCATTCAAAGCAATCTACAGAAAGGAGGCCACTACCATGTCAACATTAGAAAAAAACAATCAACCTATTAATCCAGCTTCCCGAACAAAAAATTGAACTTATTTATAACTATGCCTAATTTCTTTTTACATTTCAACAACTCGATCAGGATAACAGAGATATTATTTTAGGAGAAATGAAAAAATATATTAAAGAACAAAGGCGAGAATCCGTTGCAGCGGATATTCTGCCTCAAAAACAGGAACTAGC
>CAYMGZ010000595.1:0-1671 GCA_964390095.1 uncultured Lachnospiraceae bacterium
CCGCAGCGGCATGGCATAATGCACATGCTCCTGGCCCTCGTTCCCAAGGAGCAAAAACTCCACGCCCTGCGCCGTTGAATGCTTGCGGATTTTGATGTTGTCCCGCATTTTCTGAATCCCCTCCGCATACTCACGGTGTTCCAGCACAAAGGATTCCTCCGTGTCCACATCCACCAGCTCCCCCGGCTGGATCACATCCCGCCCTTTAAACAATACCGCGTTAAAAAGATCCGCAAACCGCGCGTTGTCACGCCAATAATTTTTTATGACCGTATCCGCCTTCAAAACCTGTTTTTTCTTTGCCATGCCGATCCCCCTCTGCCCCAAGTATACTATACTTTCCCCGTATTTTCAAGGGGAGACCGGGTCAACTGCCACAGTTCCCCGGTTGGTCTTTGTGGGGGCTTTTTGTGGAAATCCCCGGAAGGTCAATCCGAAATCCATGAATTCTTTGATGCGAAGACCCAGACCCTGACGGTTAAACCGGCAGCAAAGGATGGTACGGTTAAGATTACTGTTACCTGTGGCGATGGGAAGGATGAACTTGAGGTCAAGGTGAAGGCAGCGGAGAAGAAGCCTGCGACGGTTACGAGTGTTACAGTCAGTGCCAAGAAAAGTGACGATTCAGCTCTTACATCGCCTGCTACTGACGTTACAGCAGGTAGTTATACATTTACTGCCAAGGTAGAGGGTACAAATGATCCTGCACAGACTGTAACATGGAAGGTGGCTTTTAAAGACACAGCTGAAGAAGCAACACCGAACAGTTCGTTTGGTACAGGTGGCACTGCAAACGTCCTTACTGTTGAGGCAGGAGATACTGGAAAAACTTTGGTTATCACTGCCACTTCTACAGCAGACCCCACTAAAACGTCAGATGCTTTTGAAATTACCGTAAAATAGGAATATCACAATACAATAAAACATACACATTTTGATGACATAATCTGTTTTAGTATGTAAAAAGTAAAGAAAACGTCGATTAGAAAGCAACAGAAAAGTCCTTTCCATCTTACCGTAGTTCTTTGGTTTTCCCACTCCCACAATTGCCAAAAAAAACCATAAGGCTGAATCAATCCCCCCGAAAAACCGATTGCAATTTACCCGCCCAAAGTGTATACTATAAACAAGAAAACGCAAAACCTATTGAAACACATGGAATCTCAAACGATTTCCTGTTCGGCAAAGGCATGCGTGACCCAGAGCTCTGCAAAGGACTGCTGGAACGGATATTCCCAGACATGGAGATTGACCATGCGGAGTTCCCGATCACACAGAAAAGCATCAACCCGGAATTGAAGCAATTTTTAAATTATGTGGCAGGGCGGAAGTCGAAGGATCCTTTTGTGAGGAAGTTGGACGATGCCGTGAGGGAGGCTAAAAAAAACAGGAAATGCAGGCATGAGTATTTGACACTATTGATGCGTGACCAAGAAAATGTGGAAAAAGGGTTTGAATTGGGGCTGGAGCAGGGGGAAAATGGGATTATAATACGCTTATATGATAATGGGCTTCCAATCGACCAAATTGCCAACTTAACAGGGAAGGACATAGGGAAAATCCGGGATGTCATCAAAAGGAGACCACGAAAAAAATAACGGCAAGCCAGTCTGTTTTAGTATTACAGTTGTAAAAAAATAAAGGGAGTGTTATAATAAAACAAAAGAAATA
>CAYMGZ010000596.1:0-1669 GCA_964390095.1 uncultured Lachnospiraceae bacterium
GGGGATTGATATGACGGTTTCGCTGCACAAACTTTGTGATTTCATGCAGCGCTATTACAACAAGAAAGTGATTCTGCTTATGGACGAATACGATACCCCGATGCAGGAAGCGTATGTGTATGGTTACTGGGAAGAGTTGGTTTCCTTTATCCGGAAACTCTTTAATTTCAGCTTTAAGACAAATCCTTATCTTGAGCGGGCGATCATGACGGGGATCACGAGGATTAGCAAAGAATCTATTTTTTCGGATTTAAACAACCTTGAAGTAGTGACTACGACCTCCGAAAAATATGCGGATTCCTTTGGTTTTACCCAAAGGGAAGTTTCTGCCGCCTTAAACGAGTTCGGGCTTTCTGACCAGGAAGGGGCAGTGCGGGAATGGTATGACGGGTTCACCTTTGGAAGCCGGACGGATATTTATAACCCATGGTCAATCACGAAATTCCTCGATGAGAAGAGATTCGGGACTTACTGGGCAAATACCAGCAGCAACAGCCTTGTCAGTACACTGCTTCGCCAGGGCAGCAGGGATGTGAAGTATATTATGGAGGATTTGTTAAATGGCGGTACACTCCACACACAGATTGACGAGCAGATTGTATTCAACCAGCTTGACATGGATGAGACTGCGATATGGAGTCTGTTCCTTGCAAGCGGGTATTTGAAGGTATTAAAGCATACGATGTTCCCGGAGACGGAGGAGGAGGAATACGTCTTAGGGCTGACAAACAATGAAGTGAAGCGCATGTTTAAAAGCATGATCCGCGGATGGTTTAAAGGTGGGGACGCGCATTATAATGATTTTGTCAGGGCGCTGCTGGCGGACGACAAAAAAGCAATGAACTACTATATGAACCGGATAGCGTCAGCGACATTCTCTTTTTTTGATACTGGAAAGAAACGGTCGGGGGGAACGGAGCCGGAGCGTTTTTATCATGGGTTTGTCTTGGGGCTGACTATTGATCTGGCTGACCGGTATGTGATTACTTCCAACCGGGAAAGCGGGTTTGGCCGGTATGATGTAATGATGAAGCCGAAAGCGGATGAGAAAAAAAATAATGCGGTTATCATGGAATTTAAGGTACATGATGCGGAGGACGAGAAGACCCTTGAGGATACCGTTGCGGCAGCCTTGCGGCAGATTGAGGAAAAAGATTACGCCGCGTTGCTCATTGCAGAGGGAATCCCGGCTGACCGCATCAAGAAATATGGTTTTGCCTTTGAGGGGAAAAAGGTTTTGATTGGGTGAAGACTGTTCATGGGCACACCGGCTATCTTTTAGCCGGTGTAATACCCGTCGGTAATAGACCAGTTACTGTATAACTGGTTCGCCGTCCGACGGAATCCGCACCGGAGGTGCAAAGGACATGGAACAGGAGGGAATCTATGAGGTCAGAGGAAGAAGTTTATAACATTATCTTAGGGTTTGCGGAATCAGAGGAACGGATCCGGGCGGTGACATTGGAAGGTTCACGGACAAATGTTAATATTGTACCGGATGAATTTCAGGATTATGATATTACATTTTTTGTAACGGATCTACAGAGTTTTACGGAAAATGATGCATGGCTTGATGTGTTTGGTGAGAGGCGCATGATGCAGAAGCCGGAAGACATGGAGTTGTTTTTGCCGGTGGAGAAAGGTTTTTCTTATCTGATGTTGTTCCAGG
>CAYMGZ010000597.1:0-1654 GCA_964390095.1 uncultured Lachnospiraceae bacterium
GGTAGTGTAAAATAGTTTGGTTCTTTGTCAAGTTAGTTGAATTAACACAATATTTTCAAACGAAGGAGATCAAATTTACATCTGCCATACATTTGCCTTTTTATTACTTTTATTTTATTATTATGCCCTTCTGTAGGCCCGTTACTATATTGATATCTGATCGCGTTCTTGACAGCTTCCTTATCTGACCGGATCAGTTTCAGGAAGCTGTCAAGCTCTGTGATCTGCATATTTTCTGCCTTTTTTATCCACTTTTCCAGTCTGTTCTCATCTTTCCCTACCAAAAGTGATTTAAAATCAGATACAAGTCCCAGCATCTGTTTTAACTCGGGTTGGCTTTCCAGATACTGCTCAATGTCTTTACGCTTCTGGCTGTCCTGAATGGTCTCAAGCGGTCTATATAATAATTTTTTTATATCGCTTCTTTTTAGATAACGAACCTTTTGGCTCACTTCCCAGCGGATTCCTTTCATTTTGCTGTTATACAGGGAAATCCCGCCGGTATATCCTTCTTTTTTGATTTGGTTGAATATTTCCATATACTGGTATCCATCCAAAAGCAGTTCTTTGATCCTTGGGATATAAGAATCAAGCTTACAGGGTCTGGATGCAACAGGGACCCCTGTCATATTCAGATATTTTATAACGGTAGGACGGCTGATTTGAAGTATCTTCGCTATTTCTGTATTATTTTTACCGGATTCCTTTAGCTTCTGTGCTTCCCTGGCTATTCCCCATTTTTTCAGGCCGGTTTCTATTTTTTTGCGTTCGCGTGTGTTTAATACCTCTTTTTCTGTTATTGGTACAGCTGCAGGATCCAGAATCCCTATGTTATCTTTCATTTTGCGTTTCAGGTAACCTGCCATATCTTCCGTCAGATTTTTCAGTATATGGAACCGGTCCACAATTTGCCTGGCATTGGGCAGGGCCTCACTTATGGCAGCCTTATAAGGTTTTGAAAAGTCCCTTGTGACAGTTTCCACCTGTTTAAACTTCCTGAGCATTTTTATTACTTCAGGCTGTAGTCGGGAAGGAACTACTTCCAGCCGCTTCCCAGTATCATTATCAATTAGTATAGAAAAATAAATCTTCCGTCTGCAATGTGAAAAATCATCGATGGATATATTTTTTACCCCATAATCGATGACTGGTTCCGCTTTTTTTTAATTATTCTCAGGATCGTACTGTTAGACACAGACACGTGGCTGTCGGAAATCTGTTTTTCCGCTTCAAGGGAACTGTTTTTCATCCCTACCCGGTAGATATAATTGTCCAGGCGTTTTGTCCTTAATGAATTTGTTGCCGCAAACGGGATTGGATAAGCAAAGGTCTTATAATGGCATCTTTCATTTGTGCAAAAGAACTTCGGCACAGTAATTACTAATTTTGCCTGATAATCCTGGATCGGGAGATCTGAAAGTGTCCTAATATATCTGCTATGAACCGAATGGCTTTCCGTACCACAATATTTACATTTGGAAACAGTACAGTTTATACTGCAGTGTATGTATAATATTCTGCCAGATTTTTCCACCCCGCTTATCGTTAGGTTTTCATCCAATTCTTTTAACAATGCATCTAATTCCATGTCATTCACCCCATTTCATTATAACATAGTAAGATGGATAATTCAACTAACTTGACAAAGAACCAA
>CAYMGZ010000598.1:0-1650 GCA_964390095.1 uncultured Lachnospiraceae bacterium
TCCTGTTCCTTCCCGTCCTTTTTGTCTTCCTTTTCCTGTTCCTTCTGGTCTTTCTTATCTTCCTTTTCCTTCTCCTTTGCAGCCTTTTCTGCCGCCTTCTGCTCCTTCTTTGAGAGTGCGATGTTCTCGGAGTTCTCATCCTTCTCTGAGATTACAAGGATTTCCCCGTACTCATAGACATCCCCGCCTAAAGAGCCAGAAGATCATTCATCCGCTGAAGGTATATCCATCCCTATGCTAGAACGAATATGCTTTTCTTTTTTGCCGTATCCATTTGTTGGCGATTATGCCATCCCTGTACTACTTCCATTGGATAACCAACCACCTGTACGATATCTTCTGTTGACATCCACTGCCCTGCACTCCAGTTTCCCAAACCTCTTTTTGTTATTTTCTAATATCTGGCTCAGTTCATCCTTATTCTCAGAATATTTGATGAAAAATAAGACTTCCCGCAGGCTCGACTGGACTGTCGGGGTCGGTTTGGTAAATCTCTCGCCCGGTTAAAACGTTAATCCAACTGCACAATCAAACCCCGGCTGATTTTCAAACTCCAAATGTTCCGGCAATAAAATTTCCGGCTTGATCACTTGTACAAAATCATCATCCCGGTCAGAATCAATCACACAGACCCGCAATATTTTACACGCGGTCAAATCAATTTTCCCTACATTCCCGTCAAATCTAATGTCGAGGATTTCCAATTCCGGCAGGCAAAGAACAATCTCCTTTGTATTGTCCGATAATTCCAGCTTTTCCAACTGTACCCTCTTTAGCGCCGGAAAATATTCCAACCCCTGCAACGATGTTATTCCCACAATATCCCTACTGATATCATCCTCTACCCTCCATGCATTCTCCTCGTTCCAGCGCGCATCCTGGTCATAATTATACCCTACATCTGCAATCCTTTCCACTCCTTCCCGCTCATCTGCCGTCAAAATATTATCCCTGTCCACATCCACATAATGATATAAATACCGTCGTAATCCCACGTCCGGGAAATTCTCTGCACCATTCCAAACCGAATCCTCCGGCAAAGGCTGCATATCTTTACGGATTTCATCCAGATATATCAGTTCACAATTTGGGTCATCCCCAAGCACTTTGCAGCACACCCCTTTGTCCCTTAAAATAATCTGGGGGGCAATGTTGCCGTCGATCTCAATCCAATTTTCCCACTCATCTGAGTTTTGAAAACCATTTCCAAATACAATGCGCCCCGCCCAATATTCTTTTGGTGCGTTCCTTACCCATATCCGAACGTTTTCAAGATTTTCCATCCCCGAAAAATCCAGTTCATCCAACGGTTTCAAAATACTGCAATCCTCCAAGGAAAGAAACAATAAATCTTTATTCTGCATAAGCAATGAAAGATCCACCTGTATCTGTTTCAATGAAATATGCTTTAAATTCCGGATTTCACCAAGATCAATTTTCCCAAAACGATCCGCCGCTGACACTTCCAGATATTTTAATTTTTTCATATTTTCCCATGGGATTTCAGAAAAATCCGTCCCAGAAATGCAAAGCTTTTCCAAATTCTCCGCACTTATAGAATCCATATGGACACTTCCTTCTGCCAAAAAAATAAACTCATTCAACGCGGCGGCCCTTTCTACTGAAAAATCCATCCTTCCCCTGCATTCT
>CAYMGZ010000599.1:0-232 GCA_964390095.1 uncultured Lachnospiraceae bacterium
GGACAGAAATTTGCTTCCCCGGTTTTGGTGCTGGGAGGGCACATGCGGAACTTAATTAGAGGTAAAAAACATGGAATGGGCAAACTCGATCCGGGAAGCAATCAAATTTATTGAGGACAATCTCACGGAGGACATCTGTGCCGAAGACATTGCAAAGCATGTCAACATCTCCCCCTTTTATTTCCAGCGGGGCTTTGCACTGCTCTGCGGCTACACCATCGCGGAATACATC
>CAYMGZ010000599.1:263-1646 GCA_964390095.1 uncultured Lachnospiraceae bacterium
TGCGGCAGGCGGCACGAAGGTAATCGACGTTGCAATAAAATACGGCTACGATTCGCCGGATGCTTTTACCAAAGCCTTTACCCGCTTCCACAAAGTCACCCCCACAATGGTGCAGAAAAACCATGTGACGATGAAAACCTTCGCACCATTAAAAATCAAACTATCATTAGAAGGAGGATATCTTATGGATTACAGGCTGGCAAAAAAAGAAAGTTTTACGGTGGTGGGCGCTGCAAAAACATTTTCCTACGATGGGGCAAAAACGGTAATCCCGCAGTTCTGGGAGGAGCATTACGCGAAGGGGAACGGAAAATATGTTTGCGGGATGTTCGGTATCAACATTGACGAATCCATGAAGCAGGAACAATTTGAATATCTGATCGCGGATCTTTACAATCCGGTGCAGGAAGTGCCGGAAGGGTTTGTTACCAGGACCATCCCCGCTTTCACCTGGGCAGTGTTTCCCTGCAAGGGAAAAGTGTCCGAGACCTTGCAGGACACAAACACAAAAATTTTCTCGGAATGGCTCCCGGCGTTAAAGGAATATGAATTTGCCGCCGGGTACTGTATCGAAATGTACGATGATGCGGGGAAATATCCGAAAGGAACGGAGGATGAAAATTATTACTGCGAAATCTGGATCCCGGTGCGAAAGGTTTTCCCGGCTTAATTGGGGGATAAGGATACCAAGGTAGGTGCCAAATAAAATAATCCTTCCTTTTACGCTTCCGAAAGGGAGACAGACGGTGAAATCCGCCTCCCTTTCAGAAGGCTATGGCCTGCCGCCCTGGCACTTCGGGCATTTCCGCTGCCAGATATCGCTCCCATTGGCATAATATCTATGGCCACACATAAGACATTCCATTTCATAAAACCACTGTCCGTTGTCCGTACCGGGCATCTTAGTCCTCCCATGATTCTTTTGTTGGTTTTTGTTGACAAAACCCTGTTCCGTGTTTTCCATATCCTCGTCCGTTCTTACTTGACGAAACCTTGTTTCAATCCACTCGCGGCAGTTAAGAGCAAGACAATTACGTGGATTGCCTCATGGCAGTAGGGGATACCACTTCCGCTTTGCCCGCTACTGCCGTTACAATTGTTTCTGCAATTTCTCCCCTACCTAAGCGAAAGGGGAATCTTTGCTGTTAATTACTAAAAATGGTTAATCTTCCGGCAAGGATTCAATTTGCGCAACGGATAATCCTGTGGCCTTAGCAATTACATCGGAAGGAAGCCCCATTGCACGCATATTTTTCGCGGTGCTTTCCTTTTCTTCCTTTCGTCCTTCTTCCCAGCCTTCCCTCCGGCCTTCCCTCCGGCCACTCTCCATTGCCTCCCACATTCCCTGATTATAATCCCGGAGCGCCTTTTCCCTTGCTTCGT
>CAYMGZ010000600.1:0-1635 GCA_964390095.1 uncultured Lachnospiraceae bacterium
CCCAGCACAGTATCTGCTGCGCAAGGACGATATGGCTCTTTACCCGCAGGCGTTTTTGTATCTTACGCCTGCGGTCGGGGTGGGTATGTATTTGCTTGCGTATTTGTTTTGGAGGTTTAGTGTAAGGTATTATAAAAGTTCAGGAAATTAAGGGGAATTATTTTTCCACGCGCCATTCTCCGTCCGCAAGCCACTGGCATTCCATCAGCCGCATTTCGGAAAAGGTTGCCTTGTACGAGCCTTTGGTTGGGCTGCAGGCATAGATGCCGAACGTAATCTCACCTGCGCCTTCCCACATATGGAAGATGCGCATCTGTTTGAAATGGATCCCGTCCGCGCTGCATTCGATACAGTAATCGCTTTCCCTGCGGCTGAAACGATACCACATTTCCTTGATTTCCGATGAAATGTCGGTGGTTGCCCAGTCGGAGTATCCGTGGTTGGTAACGACACTTCCCAGCCGCTGGAAATGCTCGTTCTCGTATTCTATCGATGCTTTGAACCAGTTGTCGCTGTTCAGATACATCGCCACACCGCATTGGTCGAAACGGTCTTTGCTTTCAAATTGTGTCCTGACGATGAAGGAAAAATACTTTTCGGAAGTCCTTACCTGCAATACGGGCGCGTTATCATTCTGGAAACCATAATATGTACGCTGCCAGAGGTCAGTTCCCATTTCGGTCGTGATGATGACTTTGTTGTCGGTAATTTCTGTTTTTTCAGGTTTTCGTGTCCATTCCGGGTTCATTTGTAAAAATTCTGTGGTTTGTTGCATTTTAGTGTGCCTCCTTTAAATTTTGTTTTTTGCGGATGTCTCCGGCTTTTTTAAGAAACATATCCCTACAATTAAAAAAATTGGAAAAATAACAGCGGCAAGGATTCCTTTTTTTAGGTCATCCGATGCCACACTGGAAATATATCCTACCAGCGAAGGTCCGCCGGAACATCCAAGATCACCGGCCAGCGCGAGCAAAGCAAACATGGCCGTCCCCCCGTTTTTGATGGCCGCGGATGCCTTGCTGAAGCTGCCGGGCCACATAATCCCGACGGACAATCCGCAGACGGCGCAGCCTACGAGGGAGAGAAACGGGGAAGGTGAGAGGGAGATGCACAGATAGGACGCGATGCAGAGTATCCCGCTGCCAATCATAAATTTGTCCAGATCAATCCGGTCGCCAAATTTCCCATAAAAAGCCCTCGCACCGCCCATCAAAATGGCAAATGCCATCGGGCCTGCCAAATCCCCGATTGTTTTGCTAACGCCAAGCCCGCGCTCCGCAAAAGTGGATGCCCATTGGCTGACAGCCTGTTCGCTTGCGCCCGCGCAGAGCATCATTAGCATAAGTACCCAGAAGACCTTATTTTTGAACAGGGCGGGCATGGACAATCCGGATTCCCCGTCTTTTACAAGCGGGGCAATTGGCACTTTGGAAAAGAGGAATGCGTTTGCAACCGGTATGGCAATCCAGATGCAGGTCAGTATTTTCCAGTTTTCAATTCCAAAAATTTTGAAAAACAATGTGGAGAGGAGCACCACCCCTACATGGCCCCAGCAGTAGAAGGAGTGGAGCAGGCTCATGGTTTTTTCCTTGTTTTTGGTAGGACAGCTTTCCACAATCGGGCTGACCAGCACTT
>CAYMGZ010000601.1:0-1629 GCA_964390095.1 uncultured Lachnospiraceae bacterium
ATACCTGTATCTGTTAGAATTACTGCCATTAACATTCTAGTACCTAATAAAATAAATTTTACTTCTTCAATATTTTGAAGTCCAGTTTTAGGTCCTATTGCTACAGAAGTATAATGTGTAACCTCTGATAAAGTATTAGTAGCTATTTTGGTTAAATCTTCAATTACACTTACTTTTGTTTCTAGTTTTGATTGGATATATTTAATTTCTTCTAGGCTAATATCATCTTCTTTAATTAATTCATCTACGTAAAATCTGTAACCCTGAGCTGAAGGAATTCTTCCACTGGATGTATGAGGTTTATCTAAATAGCCTATTTTCTCTAATTCTGCCATTTCGTTTCTAATAGTAGCGCTACTACAATCTAAACCATATTTGTTTGCCAATATGCCTGAACTTACTGGCTCTGCAGTGTTAATATATTCATCTATAATAGCTTGTAAAATCTTTTTCTTTCTTTCCTCCAACGCAGTTCACCTTCTTTTTTATTAAGGTTATATTTTTAGCACTCATTTAGTTTGACTGCTAAACTTTATATATATTATATCCATTTTTAGCAATTGTCAATATTAATTGCTAAAAAATTTATATGAATTTTTTGTGAACAACAATATATTTATACAAAAAAAGACTAGTTTAATCTAAAATCAAACTAGTCTTTATTATTTGTTATTAATTATGCTAAACTTGCTGCTGTTAAAATTATATTAGCAATAACTGCAATAATATCTAGAGCACCTACTATAAGACCTACAATAGCCATCCATTTTCCTTTTTCTTCTTGTGGCTTAAATTTAACTAATCCTGTAATACCTGTAATAATAGCTACTATACCACATGGTAATCCTGCTACAATAAGTCCTACTAATGAAAAAATAAAGCTAATTAATGCCATAGTGTTAAATTTTTTTGCTCCTATTTGTTCATTTTTTACTCCTGATTCTTGAATTGGATTATTATTTTCGTCCATTTTCTTCTCCTCCATTATTTTTCTTTATTTTATTCTTATGCTTAGAATAATTTAATTATACAAAAAATATATAAATATTACAAGAGTTTTTTATTTTTTTATACAAACTCTTCCCATACTAAATTCGCTAAATCAATTCCTTTGTTTGTTAATCTTATTTTATCTTCGTCTATTTCAATTAACTCTTCTGATGATAATTTTCTAAGCTCTTTATGATATACAAATATTGGATTTTCTACAAATTTATTTTTAAATTTTTGTATACTAACACCTTCTATTTTTCTAAGCCCTAATAACATAAATTCTTTTTGTTTACTCTCTTTATTCTGCTTTTCGTGAATAATAAAATTGTCCTCTTGTTTACCTTTTTCATAATTTTTAATATACTGTTCTATATCTTCTATATTAGAATAACGTATGTTATTTGTATATGAATGACTACCCGCTCCAAAGCCAATATATTCTTTTTGATCCCAACAATCGCTATTATGTTTTGATTTGTAATTTGGTTTTGCAAAATTAGAGATTTCATAATGTATATATCCATTTTTTTCTAATACTTCTTTTGCTTTCCAATACATAATTCTTTCTTCTTCTTCATTTGGTAAAAAAAGTTGCTTTTCTTCTAATTGTTTTTCTAATTTTGTTCCTTCCTCTAC
>CAYMGZ010000602.1:0-1628 GCA_964390095.1 uncultured Lachnospiraceae bacterium
ATAACTATATTTTGAAATGTTTTGTTTTGATTGATTTGAAAACCGGAAAAATCACGCATCAGGATGTTGGACAGATGGATATGTATATCCGGATGTACGATGAGTTAAAACGGGGGGAGGGGGATAATCCCACACTCGGTATTGTACTTTGCACGGAAACGGATGAGGACATTGCGAGGTATTCCGTGCTGCATGGCAACGAACAGTTGTTTGCATCGAAATACCGGTTATATCTACCGAGCGAGGAGGAGCTCCGGGCGGAGATTGAGAGCCAGAAGGCGATTTTTGAGCTTTCGCAGAGGGAAGGCCAGGAAAGGAAAGGGGAAGATGAGGTTTGACGGAATAAAATTCATGAATGTAGACTTGCTCGGGCTTAGCCAGATTTACCTAAACCAGGATAAAATCACATCAATTATGGGATGGTTCCACCCGCCATGTATGGACAATTTTAAACCATTGTCCGTGCATGATTTTTCAAACAATGCGTATACGATCACCGATGGCCATACGAGGGCGTATGTCGCATACAAAAGCGGGATTTCTTATCTGCCGGTACAATACGATAACGATGACCTTGTTGCCGGTGAAGTCGGGCAGATATTATATAAAGCAGATCTTGAATGGTGCCAGAGATTCCGGCTGACCCATATAAAACAGTTGGAAAACCGCATTTTAGATAACCGCTCATATCAGAAATTATGGATTGGGCGGTGCGACAGAAGTTATGATTTGCTTATGAATACTTCGCACAGTGAACGCATTTCGTTACAGAAGGTAGCTCCTGATCTATTTTTATATGGGGCGGAGGAAGATCTTTTGACGTTATATTTCGAGAACGAAGCGGGCGAGTTGTTTGTATCAAAAGATAATATGATCCTGCCGGAGGAGGCAGTATTTTAAAGTCCTGCGGGCGGAAGGATACAGGGCATTTGCCGGGCGGAATGGAGGGTTTATGGAAATACATGTTTTACAGGAGAAAGAAGAGGATTATCGGCGGGTGGAAGAAATTACAAGGATTGCATTTTCTTATCCGGACCGGATAGAGAGAGGCGGGATTGGCTGTCCGTATGAACATTGGATGGTACATGAGCTTAGGCGGCGGGATGGCATCCTGCCATTAAGCCTGACGGCGCGGATACAGGGAAATATCGTAGGGCATCTGATCTGCAGCAGGGCGGTGGTGCGTCAGGCAGAATGGGAGCTTCCCGTTTTAAACCTTGGTCCGGTCAGTGTATTGCCAGACTGCCAGAGGCAAGGTGTCGGGAAAGCATTGATCACCGATATGCTTCACCGTGCGCGGCAGCTTTTATATGGCGCAGTCCTGTTTTTCGGGAGACCAGAGTATTATCCGCAGTTCGGTTTCCGGGAAGCCTCCGAATATGGCATTGCGGATTGTTATGGAGAGAATTACCCGGCGTTTATGGGGATGGAGCTGGTGGATGGCTATCTGGGAAAAATGCGGGGCGGGCGGTTTTACGAATCGGATGTTTACAATGATGAGAAAAACAGGGAAGCGGTAAAGGCGTTTGATAAGGAATTTAAGTCGCATTAAAAATAATGAAGGAATACATAAAGTTTAATAAATCACGTTTAAAAGATGTGTTGGTGCAGTACAAAAAGGATTTCAT
>CAYMGZ010000603.1:0-1608 GCA_964390095.1 uncultured Lachnospiraceae bacterium
CGCGTATTCCGGTGGGTTGGATACGACCGCAATCATCCCGTGGTTAAAGGAAAACTATGATTACGAAGTCATCTGCTGCTGCATCGATGTCGGGCAGGGCAACGAGCTGGACGGTCTGGAGGAGCGCGCGAAGCTCTCCGGTGCGGCAAAACTTTACATTGAGCATATCACGGACGAATTTGTGGACGAATACGTGCTCCCGTGTGTCAAGGCGGGCGCGGTCTATGAGAACAAATACCTGCTTGGCACGTCGATGGCACGCCCGGTAATCGCGAAAAAGCTGGTGGAGATCGCGCGCAAGGAAGGCGCTTCTGCAATCTGCCACGGCGCGACCGGCAAGGGGAACGACCAGGTGCGTTTCGAGCTCGGTATCAAGGCACTCGCACCGGATTTAAAGATCATTGCGCCTTGGCGATGCAACGATACATGGAAGATGCAGTCGCGTGAGGATGAGATCGCTTACTGCAAGGCACACGGCATTGACCTGCCATTTGACGCGAGCCACAGCTACAGCCGCGACCGCAACCTCTGGCATATCAGCCATGAGGGTCTGGAATTGGAAGACCCGGCAAACGCGCCAAATTATGACCATCTTTTAGTCCTCGGTGTATCCCCGGAAAAAGCGCCGGACCAGGGTGAGACTGTCTCCTTAACCTTCAAGGAAGGTGCCCCGGTGGCGCTAAACGGCAAGGAAATGAAGGCATCCGAGATCATTGCCGAATTGAACAAGATCGGCGGGCGCAACGGCATCGGTATCGTGGACATCGTGGAAAACCGCGTGGTCGGCATGAAATCCCGCGGCGTTTATGAGACACCGGGCGGCACGATTTTGATGGAAGCACACACACAGCTCGAGGAACTGATCCTTGACCGCGACACGTTGGCTTACAAGAAAGGCGTTGGTGACAAATTCGCGGATGTCGTGTACGAGGGCAAATGGTTCACGCCGTTGCGTGAGGCCCTGCAGGCTTTTGTGGAATCCACCCAGAAGTATGTGACCGGCGAGGTAAAGGTAAAGCTTTACAAGGGAAATATCATCAAGCAGGGGACGACTTCCCCGTACTCGCTCTACAATGAGAGCATTGCGTCGTTCACGACAGGGGAGCTCTATGACCACCACGATGCGGAGGGCTTTATCAACCTGTTCGGGCTCTCGCTCAAAGTGCGCGCGATGATGATGGAAGCGAATAAGGAGAAATAAGGAGAATATTTACGGTTTTGCCGGGAGGGCTGCCGTTCCAGGATGGGGTTATCGTGGGGCGGCAGCCCTGCTTTTGTCTTTGTCCCCGCCTGCAAAAAATGTCCGTGAAACCTTGACATAATGGATGGGATGTGGTACTTTGAAACGGAAAAGAGAGAGGGCGGATGGGGAAGGGTGTGGAACACATTTGGATGTTGTGATTAGGAATCCTACGGTCAGGCAAATATAGGGGGCTTGACGATGGGAACACTTTGAAACATACTTTTGATGGAGAGCATTGCAGACCGGGCTATATAGAAGTTATGCCGGAAAGATAAGGATGGAGGGGATATCATGGGAATCTATTTGAATCCGGGGAAGAAAGGGTTTCAGGAATCAATTAATTCTGAGATCTATGTTGACAAGAC
>CAYMGZ010000604.1:0-1343 GCA_964390095.1 uncultured Lachnospiraceae bacterium
TGACCGCACAGGAGATCAATTGGGCGGTACGCGTGTGATGACAGCGTCGGGGGTGGAGATTGTCCCGGACGGCATTGCGCTTGGTGCGGTGCAGATTTCCCCGGCGGGAAGGCCAATCATCATGCTTTCCGACCGCCCCGTGGTGGGCGGGTACGCGAAATTTGGCACAGTGGTAAGGGATGATATCCCAAAGCTTGCGCAGCTAAGGCCGGGGACAGCAGTGCGTTTTGAAAGAGTGGAATTAGGATAAGGGGGAAAGAAAATGGCAGTTAGACCGGTGTTTGAGGTATCGTGTAAGCCTCCGTATTGTGTCCGGAAAAATATTGAATTCGAATTTTTCAGTGGTTTTTCGGATAAACAGCAGCGAAGATGCATCCATAGCCTGCATCAGGCTTATCTTAATGGAAACCATGGGAAAAAGGTTTTGGAAGTATCCAGCAAATCGGAGGAAGAACTTGGTGTTGCTTTAAGTGCGTTCCATTTGTCGGTCCAGGCGGAAAATGGGAAGGAATATTCGGTGGAATCGTTATTCCAGGCAAGTAAAGTATTTGAGCAGGGAGGACCGTATGTGGATTTATTGGGGGCATCCCCGAAAGACGCAAAAAAAGACGGACGCTTAAAAAGCAGCGGTGCCGTGACTGGTTTTTGTTTAAACGGGGAAGAATTTGGGACGGAACCAAAAACATATTTTTATGACTGGCTTTATATCAATGTATTGCATCAGCACCCTGAACTTACGGAAAAATTGATGGAATATGACGCTTTTACGGATATTGCGTTCAACCCAAATAAATCCATCAATTGCCAGGCGGAAGCGGCGGCTGTTTACGTTTCATTACAAAAGCAGGGAATGCTTGGGGAAGCATTGAAGAGTAAGGGGGAGTTTAGGAAAATTGTCTTCATAAATCAGGCACGGTAAGCATATCCATAAATGAGAATATGCCTGTGCGGGGAATTTTATGGGGTTTCTTGTCTATTTGTCCGATTATATCATGCCGCTGTTGTTTTTTTATATTATTGGCTTCGGTTTACTGATGAAGGTCAATGTTTATGACGAGTTTGTAAAAGGGGCAAAAAAAGGGTTATCGACCGTGGTTTCCATCCTGCCGACGCTCGTGGGGCTGATGATGGGCGTGGGGATTTTGCGGGCTTCCGGTGCGCTTGACGCGCTGGGGGATTTATTGCAGCCAGCCGCAAAGCTTTTGCATTTCCCGGTCGAACTGATCCCCTTGTCGGTCGTAAAAATGTTTTCGTCATCCGCGGCAACCGGGCTGTTGCTTGATATTTACCAGAAATACGGAACGGATTCGCTGATTGGGCGCATCGCTTCGATTTCCATGTCG
>CAYMGZ010000604.1:1353-1589 GCA_964390095.1 uncultured Lachnospiraceae bacterium
CGTGTACGGAAACGATTTTTTATACGCTTTCGGTTTATTATATGGCAGCAAAAGTCAATAAGACCCGTTGGACATTGCCGGGCGCACTGCTTGCGACGGTGGCAGGGCTGGCGGCCAGTGTTGTGCTGGCGGGATTGTAAGGAGGGGAAGATGGATGAAGTATTGTTTTTCTTGAAATATAATATTTGAAAAATTAAGGATAATGCCATTCGGATGGTCAAACATTCCTTCGTGCA
>CAYMGZ010000605.1:0-1579 GCA_964390095.1 uncultured Lachnospiraceae bacterium
ATGAGGGTATATCATTTTGTTATATCCTCTTTTTGTATGCACAGGGCGTAAAAACGCCATCCATAAAGAAAAAATTGCCGGTGGGGCAGGAAGGAAGGCATTATGGAATATCCGGGAAACGAGATACCATTACAGAAGAAGGGAAAAAACGAAAGCAGCCGGATGGGGATCCGCAGAAAAGGCAACACACTTTATTATAGTATGCCAAAAACCTCATCGGAACAAAGAAAAACAAAGAAGCGGTACCGGCGTGTGCTCTCCTGGTGTGCCGTATTTTCTTTTTTCTTTTTATTGGCCTTTGGCTATTGGAGGATGTGGAGCCTGGTTCCGGATAAGGTGCGCATCCTGGTAAATGAAACGGAGCAATTTGATTTCAATGTCCCGTTTGAGGCAGATTTTTCTGAGGAAAATATCGGGGTGCTCTCCGTTAACGATTCCAATATCCCGGCGGGAAGCCTGCACCTGAACTTAAAGGACCGTTTTACCCTGCGGGCGGAGCAGACCGGGAGTTACAAGCTTAATGTCAAGCTGTTTGGGTTCATACAGCTCAAACAGATATCCCTCGACGTTTTAAACAGCATCGAAGTCGTGCCATGCGGGAACCCGATCGGCATCACGATCCGTACCAAAGGTGCACTCGTGCTTGGGACAGGGGTTGTCACAACGCCGGGCGGCAATATCGAGCCAGCGTCGTCGGTGCTGCAGACAGGCGATTATATCATTGCGGTCAACCGCGTGGAAATTGAAGGGAAGGAAGAATTGATCGCGGCAATCCAACAAAGCGCACAGGACAACCTGATTTTAAGCGTGCTAAGGGGGAATGAGCTGCTTGAGGTGCAGGTGAAGCGGGCGCGCACGGCAGCCGGGGATTACAAGATCGGTGTCTGGGTGCGGGATGATACCCAAGGGATCGGGACGTTGACCTTCATTACAACAAACGGCCGTTATGCGGCGCTTGGGCATGGGATTTCCGATGTGGACACAGGAATTTTGATGACGGCGGCGGGCGGGGAGATTTACGAAGCGGAGATCCTTTCCATCACCAAAGGAAAGCCCGGCACACCGGGGGAGCTGACCGGTGTCATACGCAAATCGGGTGCCACCTGTCTCGGCGAAGTCATGGCAAATACCCCACGCGGTGTTTTCGGCAAACTTTCCGCGGAAAACGGCACGCAGGACCGCCTTGAAAAAAAGAGCAAATATGGTGTTGTGGAGCTTGGGATGCGGCAGGAGGTAAAAACAGGCCCTGCGACCATCCTGTGCCAGGTGGATGACATGGTGCGGGAATATGACATCGAGATTGAACAGGTCGATTATGGCAACACCAAACAGAGCAAGGGGCTGGTGCTGCATATCACGGACCCGGAGCTGATCCAAAAAACAGGCGGGATCGTACAGGGGATGTCCGGCAGCCCCATCTTACAAAACGGGAAATTGATCGGTGCGGTGACCCATGTTTTCGTGCGGGATGCCACGCGTGGGTACGGCACATTCATTGAAAATATGCTTGATTTCCCGGAAGATTGAAAATTATTTACAAAAAATGTTAATTCATACTTGATTTTTTCCAAAAACTGGT
>CAYMGZ010000606.1:0-1576 GCA_964390095.1 uncultured Lachnospiraceae bacterium
CAAGCGGGTACATGTATTTTGGCACATACACTTTGCGGATCATACCCGCATTGCGCCGGATGGATTTCAATGCCTGCTTCGTCCCGGTTGAAAAATAGGAATACAGCAGCCGCCCGGTCAGGATATACACCGCAAAATGGGGTGTTTTTTTGTGCAGGAGCGTGCCAAATACAATCGTTAAGACGATCATAGTCAAAAGCGGCTCCAGAAGCGTCCAGATAAAGCCAAGCACCGAATTGCGGTATTTCAGCTTCACGTCCTTTTTTGTCAGCTCTGCAAGCAAAAACTGGTACTTCTTAAAATTTGCAATAAATGTTCTCATATATCCCCAACCTCATTCCATCCTTTTCGTTCCTTTACAGCAGCCGGTTCACCGCACTAAAGATCGCCCGGAAGGATGCCCTCGTGATGTTTGAGCTCACACCGACCCCGAAGGTCGTCCGCCCGCTTTTTACGTCAAGCAGGTGGATGTAGGCGGCGGCCTGTGCCATCGAGCCCTCCTGCAAGGCATGTTCATTGTAGTCGAGCAGGCGCAGCTGTATGCCGCACTCCGCCGCAAGCCCGCGTTTTAAGGCATCGACCGGTCCGTTGCCGACGGAGGTGAAACTGCGCATTTCCCCCTGGTACGTATATTCCACGGTCACGCGGGTGTCATAGTTATCCCTGCCGGCCTCGATTTCTTCAATGCGGCTCCTGCGGAAATGGTACGGCTCTTTTTTGTCCAAGTAGCATTTTTTGAATTCCGCCATAATCTGTTCCGGACCAACCTCGCCCTGCTTTTCCGTAATCACCTGGACAACATCCGCAAACTCCTTGTGCATCCCTTTCGGCAGCTTAAAGCCAAAATAAGTTTCCATGATAAACGCCACGCCGCCCTTGCCGGACTGGCTGTTGATGCGCACAATCGGCTCATATGTCCTTCCGATGTCCGCCGGGTCAATCGGTAGGTACGGCACCTGCCAGATTTTGCTGCCGCGTTCCTTCATCGCCTTGATCCCTTTGTTGATCGCGTCCTGATGGGAACCGGAAAATGCGGTGAACACCAGTTTCCCGGCATACGGGTGGCGCGCCGGGACCGGCAGTTTGCAGCAGCGCTCATACACTTTGGCGATCTCCCTGATATCTTCTAAGGCAAGCCCCGGGTCGATCCCCTGCGAGAACATATTGTACGCGATTGTCAAAAGATCGACATTCCCGGTGCGCTCCCCGTTCCCGAACAGCGTGCCCTCCACCCGGTCCGCGCCCGCAAGCAGCGCAAGCTCCGATGCCGCCACACCACAGCCACGGTCATTATGCGGGTGGATGGAGAGGATGATGCTGTCACGGTTTTCAAAATGCCTTGACATCCATTCAATCTGGTCAGCGTATACATTCGGCGTATTCAATTCAACCGTTGACGGAAGGTTGATAATCATCTTGTCTTCCTTAGTCGGCTGCCAGACCTCCTGCACCGCCGTACAGATTTCCAGCGCATAATCCAGTTCCGTCCCGGTAAAACTCTCCGGAGAATACTCCAAGATAATCTTTCCCGGGAAGTTCTTTGCCCGCTCCTTCACCATCTTTGTACCCTTGACGG
>CAYMGZ010000607.1:0-1575 GCA_964390095.1 uncultured Lachnospiraceae bacterium
AGCCTTTTCCCAAGTCTTCTCCACAGCCTTTTCCCAAGTCTTCTCCACAGCCTTTTCCCAAGTCTCTTCCACAAGTGCCGCAGCCATAGAACTCATGTCATGCACCTCCTCTAACAATTTCTGGTCAACAATGTTATACTCATTTTTCAGCAACCGAAGCTTATCTTCCGGTTTCACAATTTTGCTGAACAGTGTACACATCAACCTGTTCCATGCCAAGTTACCTTTCAAATCCGGTAGTTCATCCGTTAAATTCACAAAGAAAATATTGACCAGGCTCAGATTACCGTTCAAAGGTCTCGGATTTTTCTGTTTACCGGACTTTAAAACTTTCGGAACAAGTGGTGTAACATCATCTGTGAAATGGATGTGATGGATGTTGTTATCAGCCTTGCTCATACAAAGCCAGATACTATAGACAGCCTGTATGTCGCCATAATTATCTTTCTCGAAAGTCCTTGTTTTTTGCGAAGAAATCATCCTGCTTGCGTAAAATATGGAACGGTTAACTAAAATACGCTCCGAAAGGCGTTTCTGCTGTGGTTCAACATTGATGATTATTTTAACCCTCTTTTGCCCTTCGGTGTTTGGCAGCGATGCAGTGAACAGAATATCGAAATAGTCAACACCTTCATCGCATACGTTATCTTCCGTGTTCATGCCATGGATACGTTGGGACATTACCGAATTTGTGTAGCCTGGCTCCGTTGGAACAGGGCTGTACTGCCCATCTCCCTCGATACAACTGGCG
The DNA here is from genome assembly GCA_964390095.1 of uncultured Lachnospiraceae bacterium. GTDB lineage: Bacteria > Bacillota > Clostridia > Lachnospirales > Lachnospiraceae > RGIG4057. The sequence continues at coordinate 752 of CAYMGZ010000607.1, forward strand.
ATTTCTTCCAATTGCAAATTGGCATACTCCTTGATCAATCCTTTCATGATACGAGCCAATATCCCTTTCCTGCTCAGGATACTTTTAGCATATGTGTCATACCTGGCATACTTATCCGCAATCTTAACATCGTTTAAGATACTAATATCCATGATTTCTGTACCCCTTACAAAATTATAACACATGCGCCGCATCAGAGCAACTATAATTTCACCTTGGTCAGTTTTGGCATCCGATTTTTATTGTTTCGGGATCGGATGGTATGCAAGGTGTTGGAAGGGATATCAGGGAGAAACCTCCTGCACCGGAACCAATATTGACAGTTTGTTATGATCCCATGTTCCCTGGTCGCTAAGTTCGACAGAGTGAAATAGATAATAAGTATCTTCCGCATCATGACCCAAAAATATATTTTCTGCATCACTTATTTTATGTTCGGCATTGGCAAAGACTTTGCTGATGGGGTAGTACTGGATGGTACAGCAGCGCGTGAAAGGATCGTTGGATTGCAGATATTCTAAAAATTTTTTGTTTTTGCCAACAGGCATTCCCTGTTGCCATATTTTTTCACCGCCACTGACATGTTCTATTTTGTAGATGGTTGCGGTAACGCGCCCTTCCCTTTGTTCATCCCCCCAGATGTTGATGGAATATTCCGTGCCATCCCGGTCAAACAATTTGATGACAATGTTGCGCACCACCCCCTGTTCCTTGAGAAAAAGCAATTCATGATTGATGGTACAATAATCGGATGGGTTCCAGCGCTCTTTGATCCGTGACATAGTATAGTCTATGATGTCTTTCGGGCGGTCGGAAGCCTGTTC
>CAYMGZ010000608.1:0-1568 GCA_964390095.1 uncultured Lachnospiraceae bacterium
CCCCCGCCCCCTGTTTTTTCACAAGGTTCTTATCGTGCAGGTCACTCTTGATTTTTGTCGTGGAAATCCCCTGCGTGCGCGGGAGGTAGACCACCTCGCAGTAATCCTTCAAAAAATCAAATTTCCCCTCCCAGTCATCCCCCATCACAAAAACGTCCACCTGGTTGTCCACCACATCGTCCACCTTCTGCTCCCATGTGCGCTCCGGCAGCACTTCATCCACATAGCGGATTGCCTCAAGGATCAGCTTGCGGTCTTCATAGCTGTAGTACGCCTTTTTGTTTTTGACCGCATTGAATTCATCCGTGGAAAGCACGACAATCAGGTAATCCCCAAGCTCTTTCGCGCGACGCAGGATATTGATATGCCCTGCGTGCAGCAGATCAAAGGTCCCGTATGTAATTACCTTCTTCATAATTACCTCATTTCTGCGCCGCCTTTTTCCATGCCCAAAACCCTGCACTTGGCAGCGCGTAAGTGCATGGTTGCTTCTTTTCTATTATTATTCTTCTTTCTTTTCCTTATTGTCCTCCACGGAGGATGCCACATAAATCGGGCGGTTTTTTACTTCAAGATAAGTTTTCCCCAGATATTGCCCCAATATACCCATGCAAAACAACTGTATCCCGCTGACCCCAAGAATCATACAGGCCAACGACGGCCAGCCCCCGATCGGGTCCCCCCAGATCAAAGTCTTGATGACGATGTAAAGGATGGCAAAAAACGCACCGATGCAAAACAGCACGCCAATCAGCGAGACAAGGGCGAGCGGGACGGTCGAGTAACCGATGATCCCCTCAAGGGAATATTTTACCAGTTTCCACATGGACCATTTTGTCTTTCCCGCAGCGCGCTCCACATTCTCATATGGAATCCATTTTGTCTTAAACCCGACCCAGCTGAAAATCCCTTTTGTAAAACGGTTGCGCTCACTCATCTGTAACACTGCGTCCACCATCGCGCGGCTCATCAGCCGGTAATCAACTTCCCCCTCCACAACCTCGATCTGGCTTAAACGTGCAAATACCCGGTAAAAACTCCGGGAAATGAAGGAGCGCATCTTCGGCTCACCTGTGCGCGAGACACGCCTTGCCGCCGCGCTGTCGTACCCTTCCTTTGTCACCGCCTCAAACATCGTGACAAGGAGCGCAGGGGGGTGCTGTAAGTCCGCGTCAATCACCGCCACGAAATCCCCCGTGGCATGCTCAAGCCCTGCATACATCGCCGCCTCCTTGCCAAAATTACGCGAGAAGGAAACATAGCAGACCCGCCCGTCCTGCCCGCGCAGCGCCCGGATTTTTTCCAAAGTACGGTCCGACGAGCCATCGTTTACGAACATAAACTCAAATTCCGCCTCCGCTTCCATCTGCTTTGCGATGCGGCATATCTCCCCGTAAAAAAGCCCTATGACTTCCTCCTCGTTAAAACAGGGGACAACCGCCGTTATTTTCTTCTTTTTCTCCACCATGGTACCTCCACATTGTAAAACGGCATATTCTATATGGACCCCATCCCCTATTTTTCGATGCCAAGTGCCCGTAAAAGGAACGCGAGGGATGTTTCGCGCA
>CAYMGZ010000609.1:0-392 GCA_964390095.1 uncultured Lachnospiraceae bacterium
TCGTCAATAGAGCACTTCACCTTTTTCACGACAAACGCATGAATTTGTAATTTTTTAATAGATATTATGAATTTAGTTGTAGAACGAATTCCTCTGTGTGTTGTGACCATGGTGTCAGGATACCATAGACACTATGATATTGCGAGTGCTATACTTAGCGTCAAAGGACAGAATTTCATAGGAAAGGAGCGATTCGGGAATATCGGTATGGTTTCTTTCCGCCACCGGCAGGGTAACGGGCGGATAAAATCAACTTCTGGTTGACTTTTCTTATGTTTTCCCTGATATGCTTACGGTTGCTTTGTCTTATAGGGCATGTTAAAATTTTATTGGAATTAAAGAAATATTTTTAGGAGGCAAAGCGATGTTTTGGCAAATGGATTTTGGCAAAA
>CAYMGZ010000609.1:402-1540 GCA_964390095.1 uncultured Lachnospiraceae bacterium
GAACAGGCACTGTCGAAATGGGAGAACGGGGATTGTCTGCCGGATGTCTACCACTTAAAGTTGCTTGCGCGCGTTTTTAAGGTTTCGGTGGACTGTTTGTTGGATACGGAAAACGAGGGCGGTGAAAAGGTCGTGGAGACGGTAAAGGTCGGCGGGGCGGTTTTTGAGATCGTTGAAAAACCGGAAACCATCCTTGCGGGAAGGATGATCTATGCGAAGGATTTTCCGGATCTATCCGCATTTCATGCGGCGATCGATGCTGCAGTAAGCAGTGAGGAGGCGGTCTATGAGCTGTTGGCGGATGTCGCGGTTCCGGTCAATGACATTCACATAAGCGTCAATTTTTGGCGCAGCGAAGAATCCCGCGCGTTTGGTTTTGTGCGGGAGGTCTTAACGGACAGACAGCCGGAAGGCGTGGATGTATTTAAAAATCCGGCTTCGTTATACATCCGCGCATATACCGATCCATCGACTGCGCAGCTTCTGTCAAAGGAGGGCTGTGAGATATGGGAGCTTTTCGCTTATATCAGAAATTATTTTATGCCGAGCCACGGGTTTTTGATGGCAGAAAACGGTGCACAGGAAATGGAGGTATTTGACACTTCCGGGCATAAAACGGGTTATGCGTATATGCCGGTAATGCGTTGCTAGGATGGCTGCAAAACGGGGAAATGGAAAGGAGATATGCATGGCGAGGACGGTTGCGATTGGAAGGCAGGATTTTGAAGGGATTGTAGCAGGCAATTATTTTTATGTGGACAAAACGCATTTTATACGTGAATGGTGGGAGAACGGCGACAGCGTCACACTGCTCACCCGCCCGAGACGCTTTGGGAAGACCCTGGCCATGAGCATGGTGGAGCGTTTTTTTTCCGTGAAGTATGCGGGGCAGGGGGAGCTCTTTTTTGGATTAAATATCTGGAAGAATGAAAAATATCGTGATTTGCAGGGAACCTGGCCGGTGATCAATATTTCTTTTGCGGGGATTAAGGGAAATAATTATGAGGAAACAAAGGGGCAGATTTGCCAGATGCTGGTGGACTTATATATTAAACATATTTTTCTGAGGGATAGCGGTTGTCTGGTAGCGCCGGAAATTGTATATTTTGACAGTGTTTGTGAAAATAAGCCGGGGATT
>CAYMGZ010000610.1:0-1503 GCA_964390095.1 uncultured Lachnospiraceae bacterium
ACAGGGCTGCGGAATCCATGGCAAGCGCGCCATGTCCGTTTGCCGCCTTCGCCGTGTCAAACAGTCCGGAAATGGTAACTGTCACGGTTTTCCGGCCCACTGTGTTAAGAGCCTGTTTAGCATCTTTTTAAAAATATACGAATAAAAGCGATAACTACCATCTGAAATGAATTTTGCATATCGCGTTCATAGTTTTTCCAAAGCCTGCGGCATTTGTGGGGCCACCCAAAGGAACGTTCCACAACCCAGCGCTTTGGGATTACGGCAAAGGTGTGTAATTCATTACGTTTGGCAACCTCGATGTCGGCTTCCGTAAGGGATTTTATAGAGTCCGCAAATTTTTCCCCGCTGTAACCACCATCCACCAAAACCTTTTTTATATGGGATAAGTTTTTGGTCACATCACGATAGTAACGAACCATTTCGGTCGCACCATCCCGGTCACCCACATTCGCAGTCGTGACCATGATGGCATGTGGCAACCCTAAGATATCAACCCCAATATGCAACTTTATGCCGGACTTTTTTTCCTGCATCATAGCCTTTTTCCTTGGCAGTGTCTGCATTTTGGATGCTTTTCGAATCCACAATGACCATTGTAGTCTGGGGGGCGCGCCCGTCCTTTTCACGTTCTGCCTCGACTAACTTGCGCAGGACCCGGTCGAGCAGGCTGACCCCATTCTCGTCCGGCGCTGCCCATATATCATAATGGTATCGCACGTTTTCCCATTTCGGGAAATCATGTGGGATGGCACGCCAGGAACAGCCTTCCTTTAAAAGGTACAGGATGGCACAGAAAATATCATATAGGTCATATGTCCGGGGAGGGGTGGTTTTTTTGACGGAAGAAAGATCCATCCGTATGGTTTCAAACTGCTCCCGTGTTATATCGCTTGGATAAGTTTTTCTCATTTCGCATCACACTTTCGTTTTTTATAAATACTATAACTCTTTTTTTAGTATTTGTTAAGATGCTAAACAGGCTCTTAGAACTTGGAGAACTGTATGATAAGGAACCGTCTTCAAGAATTTTTACTTTCTTTTCCACAATGAAAAAAGAATCCTCTTCCATCTTCCAAACCTTGCCAAGGAAATCCGCATCAACGGCAGCGGCAATATCCGGTTCTAAAACCTGCCATTTTCCCGATGTATTTTCCTGTGACTCCGCCGTGTCTTTGTCATTATCTTTTGATGGCGTGTCAGTTTCTTCTTCCGGCAATATTTCACCTGACCGGGCTTCTTCTGTTTTAACAGCAGATTCTGTAGCGGGGCCGCAGCCCACGGCCATTGTATTCAACATGCAGACAGTGCCGAACAATAAATCCTCGAATTTCCGGTACAATGCGCCGTAATGCTTTGGGGGCAGCCCCACCGGCAGCACTGCCTGAAGGATGGTGCTTTCTGTGTCAAGCATCTGCTTCTCCGCCTCCATCGCCACTGCAAACAGAGTCAGGATGAAGAAGCGGTCATCCATGGTCTTGTCCCGCATATAAGGTATCCTCT
>CAYMGZ010000611.1:0-1503 GCA_964390095.1 uncultured Lachnospiraceae bacterium
ATCGTAATAAATAGAATGGATTATGATGGAAAGACAAAATCAGACCATTATGGAAATGAGGTGTATTATGGTGCGCGAGCACGGAAAAAACTCATGGGCATTGCTGCTTTTGGTGCTTGCAGGCATTGTGGCAGGCGGTTTCCTCGGATATCTCGCAAGGGATGTGTCATGGCTTTCGTGGCTGAACTACGGGCAGGAATTTAGTGTCGGTTCCTCCACAAACGGGTATTTTACGCTGAATTTCGGGGTGGTCGTCATCACGTTCGGGCTCTCCATCAAAATCACGGTCGCGAGCATTATCGGCGTGGTCATTTCCGTTTTGGTCTACCGGAAACTTTAGACCGGGCACTGCTGCCGTCGGGTTTTTTGGATGGACGTTTCAGCCGTCAGTTTTTTTCGCGGTTGCCTTCTGGGGAGAAGGAAAGGAAACAATGGAAAAAGATAGCGGCCTTATCACGATGAAGGAGCTGCCGTTCTCGGAACGGCCTTATGAAAAATGCGAGAGAAACGGGGCGCAGAGTTTGTCGGACGCAGAGCTTCTGGCAATCCTCTTGCAGAGCGGGACCAGAAAGGAGACGGCGGTCGAACTCGCAAACCGCCTTTTGCTGCTTTCCCCGGACAAAAACCTTTCCGGGCTTGCCAAAATGCCTTATGGCCGCCTGACGGCGGTCCGCGGGATTGGCAGGGTCAAGGCCTTAAAACTCCTCTCGGTATTTGAGCTCTTAAAGCGCCTCTCGCGCGAAGGGTTCGGGGAGAAACCCGTGCTGCAAAGCCCGGGGGCGATCGCGGACTATTATATGCAGAGCCTGCGGTTTTTAAGCGTGGAAGAAGTGCATGTGCTCTTCTTTAACACAAAATGCGTTTTCCTCGGGGAAAAATGTATCTCGGTGGGAACGGTGAATGCATCCCTGATTTCCCCCCGGGAAATTTTTATCGAGGCGGTACAAAGGGAGGCAGTGGGAATCATTTTAGTACACAATCACCCAAGCGGTGACCCGGCAGCGAGCCGGGAGGATATCAACCTTACGGTGCAGGTTGCGCAGGCTGGCAGGATGCTTGACATAAAATTACTCGACCATGTCATCATCGGCGATAACCGTTATTTTAGTTTTAAGGAAAATGGCTGCACGCCTTTTTAGGCGGGGCGGCAGGGAATGGAGGAAAAAATGGCAGGCAAGGTATTTGGCATTGATTTCGGTACAAGTACGATTAAAATATATAAAAAGAACGAGGGTGTGATCTTTGACGCGAAGAATATCATCGCGGTCGCAAACGGCAGCCAGGTCATCGCGATCGGGGATGAGGCGTATGAGATGTACGGCAAGGCCCCTGCGAACATCTTAGTGGATTACCCGGTAAAAAGCGGCGTGATCGCGGATATTGCAAATATGCTTTCCGTCCTGAACCTGGAGTTTTACAAGCTGTCCAATGACTATGGCAAGATCACGGGGGCAGCGTGCTTGGTTGCTGCAACGACAGATATCACGTAAGTGGGAAAAAGGG